>JBBIPD010000005.1:0-17687 GCA_037443025.1 Chloroflexota bacterium | reverse complement strand
AGCCTGATTGCCGAGGGGACAGCCGACCTGCCCATCACCTTCACCTCCCAGGCGGCTGACCCCCAACCCGGCGATTGGGGGAGGCTTAATTTCGATACGACCGCGGTCGTGCGCCTGGCGTACTGCGACGTGGGCTACGGCGGGGCAGGGTCAGCCCCCTATCAGATGGTGTACACCTCCGCCTCGAACGTCGAGGTGCGCCACTGCCGCATCCACCACTCGCTGGGGCTGGGGTTGTGGCTCAACGCAGAGGGGGTGACGCCGCTCTTCGAAGATATCGAGTTCGATCACAATGCCACCTACCCCGTGCATCAGAGCACGATTGCGATGAACCCCAGCTACACCAACCTCAGCTTCCACGACAACGGGACGGACGCCCTGTCCATTGCCGCCTCTCCCGTGAGCCGCGATGTCACCCTGGACGGCAGCCCGGCAGCCCTGAACGGCGCCCCGATTCACTACGGCGGAGGCACCATCTGGAATTCTTACACGCTCACCATCACCCCCGGCACCACCCTCAAGATCGCCAGCGGTGAAAGCCTGTTCGTCCCCGGCGGGACGAGCCTGATTGCCGAGGGGACAGCCGACCTGCCCATCACCTTCACCTCCCAGGCGGTCGACCCCCAACCCGGCGATTGGGGCAGGCTCCAATTCGAATCGACCGCCGTCGTGCGCCTGGCGTACTGCGACGTGGGCTACGGCGGGGCAGGGTCACCCTCCAACGATCTGGTGTACACCACCGCCTCGAACGTCGAGGTGCGCCACTGCCGCATCCATCATTCGCTGGGGCTGGGACTATTCCTCAACGCAGACGGGATGGCGCCGCTCTTCGAAGATATCGAGTTCGATCACAACGCCACCTACCCCGTCCACCAGAGCACCATCAACATGACTCCCAGCTACAACAGCCTGAATTTTCATGACAACGGGGTGGACGCTTTGTCCATCAGCGGCGGCTCCCTGAACCGGGAGCTTACCCTGGATGGTACTGCCATGTTTGGCGGCAAGGCGATCCTGTTGCAGAGTAGCACATCGGTTAGCTCAGGCGGGAGGCTGATTCTGGCGCCCGGCACGGTGATCAAGCAGAAGCCGGATCAGAGCCTGGACGTTTACGGGCAGTTGGAAGCAAACGGGAACGCTGCCAACCCGGTGGTATTCACTTCCTACGCCGATGACGCCTACGGCGGGGACACCAATGGGGATGGGAACGCCACCCAGCCAGCCCCCGGCGACTGGCACCGGATCTTTGTCAGCGGGAGCGCCGCCTTCGAGCATAGCCTGGTGCGCTATGGCGCAGGCACTAACGCGGTGGATGGCGCCCTGATATACACTCAAGGCGGGGCAAACGTCAGCATTGCCAACAGCATCCTCAGCCAGGGGCTTTATACCGGACTGCTGGGCGACTCTCCCACAGTGACCGTGAGCAACACCCTGATCATCTCCACCGACCGCGGCGTCAGCGCTCACCCCGGCGGGGTGATCAATATCCTCAACTCGACCGTGGACGACAGCCGCATCGGACTGCTGCTGCACGGCGGGACGCTGAACATTGCCAACACCCTGGTCTCCAACAGCACGGAATACGGCATCCTCCATGACTACCTCACCCCGTACTACACCATCCGCTATTGCGATTTCTGGAATCCGGAGGGGGTAAACTACGGCAACATCCCCGACCAGACCGGTTTGAACGGGAACATCTCCGCCGACCCGCTCTATAAAGACCGAGAGCGCGGCAACTATCGCCTGGATTATCGCTCGCCCGCCATCGACTCCGCCGATGGAGAGCTCGCCCCAGAGACGGACATCATGGGCGCGCCGCGCTACGACGACCCGCGCACGCCCAACACCGGCATCCCCACTGCGGGCGGGGCGTACGCCGATATGGGCGCATTTGAGTTTGTGGAAGACGCTCCGTCTAACATCAATCTGGTCGTCACCCAGGTGGACGGTCCGCCTGCCGCCCTGGCTGGGGAGCAAAGTTATGTGACCTGGACGGTCGCCAATATTGGCGTCGAAGCCGCCATCGGTCCCTGGCGCGACAGGGTCTCTCTCCTCCAGAGTCAGGTCGTCTCGCCCAGCCTGCTGGTTGCAGGAGAGGCGTTGGTGGGCGAGGGGGTGATTCTCCAGCCGGGGGAGAGCTACCAGGCTTCCGCCTGGGTGCGCACCCCGGGGGGTGAAATTGGCGCTTACCACTGGCAGGTGGACGCCAACACCCATCAGGATATTTTCGAGGGCACCAACCGCTTCGATAACACCGGCGTCTCTGCTGGCGAAACGCTGCTGGATTTGCCCGAACTGACGCCCGACGCCCCTCCGCTCAACCGGGTCTTTGCAGCCAGCGGTCAGCGGCACTGGTTCAAGCTCGCCCCGCAAGCGCTCAAGGACAGCCTGATTATATTGGACACTGCCAGCAGCAGCGGCGTGGTGGAGCTGCTGGTGGGCGAAGGCTTCATGCCCTCGCCGCAAAATTACACCTTCAAACAGGTGGAGCTCAACAGCCCAGACGTGAGCGCTTTTATCCCCAAGGGCGGCGGTCAAACCTGGTACATCCTGGTCTCGCCTGAATCGCTGCCGGGGAACAATATCGCCTTCACCATTCAGGCGCAGAGCCTGGACTTCGAGCTGATTCATGTCTCGCCTGATACAGGCGGCAACATCGGCACGGTGACTTTCCTCATCTACGGCGGGCAACTGGAAGGAGACGATTTGTTCGAGCTGATTGCGCCGGATGATTCGCGCCTGGCGGCGGAATGGGTGCTGCCCATCAACTCGGCGCTGGTCAAAGCCTCCTTCGACCTGACCGACCTGCCCACCGGCAGCTACGATTTGAGCGTCAGCGACGCCGTCCGCGGCTCGTTTGTCTTGAACGACGCCGTCCAGGTGGTCCCGGGGATCGAGCCGGAAATCTGGGTGGAGCTGATTGGACCGGACGATGTCCGCGTGGGAGACCAGGCGACCTACCAGGTGCAGTTCGGCAACCCGGGCAATGTGGACGCGCCCATGCCAGACCTGCGCCTGCAGCTGCCGCAGGGGGTGTCTTTAGACTGGATTTCGGATGAGGCAGCCCTTTATAGCCTCGATCCCATCTCCGCCACCCATGAAATCGTGTACAGCCAGCCGCGCCTCAGCCCCTTTGCCAGCTCCAGCTTCATGATTCGGGTGAAAAACCCCACCGTCGAGGGCGAGGTGGCTTACGATGGGCTGCTGACGGGCATGCCCGCTGCGCCCGAGCTGAAAGAACCGTGGTCTGAGGTTGAGTACAGCCTGGAAAATGAGCTGATATCGGCGACCGATGACGAGTTGCAGGTGGTCGCCCATCTCTCGGACGGCGCTGCAAGCGGCGACCTGAGCTACAGGCTGCGGGTGGAAGACTCGCCGGTGGCTGTGCCGGTGACGATCACCCTGGAAGAAAGCGGCGGGATGGAGAACTGGTACTTCGAGATGACCGAACCCCCCGGCAGTGTGCCGATGGTGCGCCTGCTGGACAGCCTCTCTCCCCAGGTGAACTATGAGAAGCTGATGAAGTGGGCGGAGGGCGGCTGGGATTGGTTCGAAAAGGTTAAGTACGTCTATGAGAAGTACCAGGCGGTCGAAAGGCTGAAGGCTGCCAACCGCAGGCGCATCAGCCAGGAGCAGATCAACAACTGCCTTTTCAACTACAGCCCCGGCAACCCTGATTACTTGCTCAACAAAATCCAGCGGGTGAAGTTATATAATTTTGCCAGGGGTAGTTACGTCGCAGTCATGGGAACGGAGGCGATGAAGGAAGTCCTGAGCAATGTGCCCGTAGGGAGCTATTTCGATATCCACCTGGAGTTCTTCAGCGGTATCACCGGTCAAGCCTGGGAGGATTCGCTGTATCAGGCTTATCGCGATGACGCTTTCAAAGCGATCGGGATCGAGTATGTTGCAAACTATTCTCGGCAAGAATTTATGCAGAAATTGCTGAACAATCCCACGATCAAGTCGTGTCTGGAGAAGAAGTGCAAAGTATCAGGCTCGGGCGCCCGGGATGAAAACTGCAAGGTGCGCATCAAAAAGAAAAAGAAGATCACCCGCCTGGTGACCAGCATAGACCCCAACGACATCTTCGGTCCGCAGGGGGCGGGCAGCCAGCGTTACATCATCGGGAATATGCCCCTCACCTACCTGATTGCCTTCGAGAACATGGCTGAGGCGACCGCCCCGGCGCAGCGGGTGGCGATCACCAACCAGCTCGACCTGAGCCGCTTTGACGCCTCCACCTTCTCTCTGGGGGCGATAGGTTTTGGCAATACTGTGGCGCAGGTCCCTCCGGGTCGCAGCAGCTACGCCGCCCAGATAGCTGTGGAGGGACACCCGGAGCTGTTGGTGGAGATTTCGGCGGGGCTGGACGCGGACAGCGGGTTGATCACCTGGACACTGACCACGCTGGACGCGCTGACCCTGCAGCCGCCCGAAGACCCCCTGGTGGGTTTCCTGCCGCCCAATGTCAACTCGCCTGAGGGACAGGGTTTTGTCGCCTACACGGTGAGTCTGAAACCCGGGCTTGGCACAGGGACGCAGGTGAAGAACAAGGCAAGCATCGTTTTCGACCAGAACGAGGCAATCGAGACCTCCGAGTGGCTCAACACCATTGATGTAGACGCCCCTACCAGCAGCGTCAACCCCCTGCCGGCTCTCAGCCCGGAGACCTTTACCGTCTCCTGGGCGGGCAGCGACGCCGGTTCTGGGGTGGAGGCTTACGATATCTATGTCTCCCAGGATGGAGGCGAATTTGCCCCCTGGCTGATTGGATATGAGGGGAGCCAGGCGATTTTCACCGGCGAGGCGGGGCACAGCTACGGCTTTTACAGCGTGGCGACCGACCTAGCAGGCAACCGTCAGCCCACGCCTGCCGCCGCCCAGGCGACCACCACCGTGCAGGAGGGCGCGCCTCCGCCTGAGCCGGGTGGTCTGTACCTGCCGCTGATACTGCGCGAGCGCTAAACGAGGATTGGCTATTGACAGGCGGTGAAAATATGTCTATAATCATGTTACCGGTCACGTGACCGGTAACATGAGCCGTTTGACCTGCCTTTAACCATCCTCTCGTGTCCAAGCGCACCCATGTCACCATCCGTGATGTCGCCAGCCTGGCGGGGGTATCCCACCAGACCGTCTCGCGCGTGATCAACAACAATGAGAGGGTCAGCCCCGAGACCCGCGACCGGGTGCTGGCTGCTATCGAGCGCCTCGGCTACAAGCCAAACGCCATCGCCCGCTTCATGGCAAAGGGCAGGACCCGCTCCCTGGCTTGTCTTTCCCCCAATCTGACCGATTACACCTTCGCCTGCATCATCGAGGGCGCTGAAATCGAAGCCCGCCAGAGCAATTATTTCCTCATCACCGCCTCTGCGCCCGATGAAGACACCTTTCGCTGCCTGGTGGAGGAGCTTATCGCCAGCCGCCGCACCGAGGGTCTGCTGGTAATCAACCCCTATATTGACGGTCGCTGCCTGAGTCTGCCCCAAAACGTGCCTATCGTCTTCCTCGGCGCCAGCCCTCGCGGCGAGAATGTCGATTCGGTTGCCCTGGACGACCGCGGCGCCGCCCACCTGGCAATGCAGCACCTGCTGGAACTGGGGCACCGCCGCATCGCCCTCATCAGCGGTCCCCGGGTGGAAGACTGCACCCAGGACCGCCTGACGGGTTACCTGGAGGCGTTGCGCGGCGCGGGCGTGGAGCCCGACCCTGCCCTGATAGTGGAGGGCGACTGGTCTGCCACCTCCGGCTTCGAGGCGGTGGCGAAACTGTGCGACGCAGGCGTCAATTTCACCGCCGTCTTCGCCCAAAATGACCGCATGGCGATCGGCGCCATCCGTGCCCTGCGCGAGCGGGGGATGCGCATTCCCCAGGATGTCTCGGTCATCGGCTTCGACGACCTGCCCCTCGCTTCTTACTTCGATCCACCTCTGACCACCATGCGCCAGGATATGTTCGGCATCGGGCGCGAGGCGGCGCGCCTGCTGATTCGCGCCCTGGAAGACCCTGCCTCACCCCGCTGTCAAATTCGCTTACCGGCAGAACTGGTGGTGCGCAACTCTACCGCCCCTATCTCATCTCGAAAGGAGGCTGAGAAAACCCGTTAATTCAACCATCCCAACCAAATCGTTTATCCACCAACCCGAGATTTTCCAAACCCAATCAGTAAGGAGAGACCCTTCATGAACCAAAAATTTATATGGAAGATGTTGAGCGCGCTGGTCATTGCGGCTTTCGTCCTGACCGCCTGCGCCGCCCCGCCTGCAACCCAGGCGCCGTCTCAGACCGAGGCGCCGCCTGCCACCCAACCCCCGGCGCCATCTGGGGAGGAGATCACCTTGCGCTGGCGGACGCGCCCGGACAACCAGGCGGAGATAGACGTCTATCAGAAAGCCAGCGACACCATAGACGCCAGGCTTGCAAACGTCAAGCTGGTGTACGAGCCGGGTGGGAGCGAGACTTCGAGCTACCAGGATGTGCTCAAGACCGAGATTGCGGCGGGGACAGCGCCGGATGTGTTCTGGATTCCTGGGACGGATGTGGCGGAATTTGCCACCCGGGGCTTGATCATGAACCTGGCAGAGATGGCGAGCCAGACGCCGGGGTTCAGCGTGGACGACTTCTATCCGGGACCGATGTTCCATCTGACGTACAATCCGGAGAGCGGGGCGTCTGGAGCGGAGAGCGGGGCGTTATGGGGATTGCCGCGGGATGTTTCGACCTTTGTGCTGTACCTGAACCTGGACCTGATAGAAGAGGCGGGAGCGCCCGACCCGCGCCAGCTAGCGGCGGACGGCGAGTGGACCTGGGACGCCTTTCTGGACGTAGCGCAGAAGGTGCGCGCCCTGGGCAGCGACATCTACGGCTACGGGGCGAACGCCTGGTGGGGACCTTATGGGGTGTGGCTGAACTCTGCAGGGGGCGGGTTCTTCAACAAAGAGCGCACCGCCTGCGCCCTGGACACGCCGGAGTCGCTGGCGGGGCTGGAGTTCGAGCGCAGCCTGTACCAGGAATATGACGTTGCCGTGCCGTACGGGGAAGACAGCGAACCGCCGTTCATGGCGGGGCGGGTAGGCATGTTCCAGAACGGGCGCTGGGCGACGCCGGGCATCCGCGCCAACGCCAACTTCCGCTGGGATGCGGTGGAACTGCCCACCGGACCGGCAGGGATGGGCAACTGGCTCTTCTGGGGAGCGTATGTGATCAACGCCAAGACCGAGCACCCCGAAGAGGCGTGGGAGCTGATGCAGCAGCTCACCTCGGCGGAGATTCAGGGCATGATCTCGGAACTGGGGACGAACATTCCCAGCCGGGTGTCGCAGGAGGCGTTGGACAGGTTCCTGACCTTCACCCCGCCCGAGAACAACCAGGCGTTCCTCAACGGGCTGGCGCGAGACCCGGTCGCCGAGGGACCGCTGTGGGCTGGCTCCTGGCCTGAGTTCGATGCGGTGATGGGTCCTGCGGTCGCCGCCGTGCTTACCGGCAAAACCTCGATTGACGACTTCGCCGCCAGCATCTGCGCTGAGGCGAACAAGGCGTTCACCAACCCGCCGGTCGCCCAACCCCCGGCGCCGTCTGGGGAGGAGATCACCTTGCGCTGGCGGACGCGCCCGGACAACCAGGCGGAGATAGACGTCTATCAGAAAGCCAGCGACACCATAGACGCCAGGCTTGCAAACGTCAAGCTGGTGTACGAGCCGGGTGGGAGCGAGACTTCGAGCTACCAGGATGTGCTCAAGACCGAGATTGCGGCGGGGACAGCGCCGGATGTGTTCTGGATTCCTGGGACGGATGTGGCGGAATTTGCCACCCGGGGCTTGATCATGAACCTGGCAGAGATGGCGAGCCAGACGCCGGGGTTCAGCGTGGACGACTTCTATCCGGGACCGATGTTCCATCTGACGTACAATCCGGAGAGCGGGGCGTCTGGAGCGGAGAGCGGGGCGTTATGGGGATTGCCGCGGGATGTTTCGACCTTTGTGCTGTACCTGAACCTGGACCTGATAGAAGAGGCGGGAGCGCCCGACCCGCGCCAGCTAGCGGCGGACGGCGAGTGGACCTGGGACGCCTTTCTGGACGTAGCGCAGAAGGTGCGCGCCCTGGGCAGCGACATCTACGGCTACGGGGCGAACGCCTGGTGGGGACCTTATGGGGTGTGGCTGAACTCTGCAGGGGGCGGGTTCTTCAACAAAGAGCGCACCGCCTGCGCCCTGGACACGCCGGAGTCGCTGGCGGGGCTGGAGTTCGAGCGCAGCCTGTACCAGGAATATGACGTTGCCGTGCCGTACGGGGAAGACAGCGAACCGCCGTTCATGGCGGGGCGGGTAGGCATGTTCCAGAACGGGCGCTGGGCGACGCCGGGCATCCGCGCCAACGCCAACTTCCGCTGGGATGCGGTGGAACTGCCCACCGGACCGGCAGGGATGGGCAACTGGCTCTTCTGGGGAGCGTATGTGATCAACGCCAAGACCGAGCACCCCGAAGAGGCGTGGGAGCTGATGCAGCAGCTCACCTCGGCGGAGATTCAGGGCATGATCTCGGAACTGGGGACGAACATTCCCAGCCGGGTGTCGCAGGAGGCGTTGGACAGGTTCCTGACCTTCACCCCGCCCGAGAACAACCAGGCGTTCCTCAACGGGCTGGCGCGAGACCCGGTCGCCGAGGGACCGCTGTGGGCTGGCTCCTGGCCTGAGTTCGATGCGGTGATGGGTCCTGCGGTCGCCGCCGTGCTTACCGGCAAAACCTCGATTGACGACTTCGCCGCCAGCATCTGCGACGAAGCAAATAAAGCGTTCCGGTAAAATTACCTTCTGATAGCGTGTTGCCTTGCGTATCGGGCGGGCGGGTGCGAACACAGGCTCGCCCGCCCGATACCTGTGAGGCAGAGATACCCCGGGAATGCTCAGCCTGGGCAACACCCTTTAAGCCAAACCTCGCCTTGCACGTTTCGGAGGTTTTATGAGTATCCATCTCCCAAAGCCGTCCAACTCCAATCCGCATCCAGAGTCGGGTTTCTGGCTCAATTTGCTGACCATCTGGCACGCGCTCCTCGCCCTGGGATGCCTGGGGGGCGCAATCATCTTCTGGCGCGTTTACCCTCCCAAAGCCGCCTGGATGCAGGGGTTGATTGTCGTCATCCTGATCATCGCCGCCATCCTGAGCGCGCTGGCGGCGCGGCTGATTGCGCGCCGCGCCCACGCCGGGCGCATCCTCTCCCTGGCGCTCAATTACCTGGGGTTCCTGTTCTGCCTGCTCGCCTCGATGCATGTGCTGGGCGTCTTCATCGGCATTGACTCGCTGGCGAACACCTTTGGGCGGGGGGTGCTCTTCCTGGGGGGCGTGTTTGCGGGTTATCTGATTACCACCATCGGCGATCGTTATGAGAATTACCCCCAGCGGGAGAAGTTCTTCCGCCGTTTGGGAAAATATGTGATGGCGGTCTTTGGCGTGCTGTTCCTGCTGGCGGTGGGGATTGTGAACGGCGTCATCGCCTTGCTTTCGCGCCTTGCCTCCCCCCTGCCCCTGGCGCTGGCGGCTGGGGTGCTGCTCTTTGGCTTGATGATTTGGGGCATGTGGCGCCGAGCCAGCGCCCAGGCGATGGGCGCGAAGAACATCCATGAGGAGATTCTCAACGGCTATCTCTTCCTCTCGCCCAACCTGCTCGGTTTCCTGTTTTTCTTCGCCGGACCCTTGCTCTTTTCTTTTTATGTCAGTTTTACCGATTGGGATGCCTTTGGCTCCAAGAATTGGGTTGGGCTGTCGAACTACGCCAAAATCATCAACCTGGACATCGCCCCCCTGGAACAACCCAAACAGCGCGCCTCTGAAGTCTTAGATGTGCAGATTTATGATGAGCTGACCCGCTTCAGCCTGTTCGGCAGGCATTTCATTATCGGCGCAGAGGACAAGCTGTTCTGGCTGGCGTTGCGCAACACCTTCGTCTTCAGCCTGCTGGCGGTGCCGCTGAGCGTCATCCCGGCGCTGTTCCTGGCGAATCTGCTGAACAGCAAGCTGCCCGGGATGAAATTCTTTCGCGCCATCTATTTTCTGCCCAGCATCGCGGCTGTGGTGGGCGTGGCTTTGATCTGGCAGTGGCTGTACAACGCCGCGGTGGGTTACATCAACTACGGCATCACCAGCGCAGTCAACCTGATCAACTCGGTCTTTGGGGTCGCCCTGGCTGACCCCCAGATTCGCTGGCTTTCGGACACGCGCACCGCCCTGCTGGCGGTGGTCATCATGTCCGCCTGGCAATGGATTGGCTTCAACACCGTGCTTTTCCTGGCGGGTTTGCAGGGCATCCCCGGCGAGCTCTACGAGGCGGCTACCGTGGACGGGGCTGGACGGTGGGCAAAGTTCTGGCATGTCACCCTGCCTTTACTCGCTCCAACCACCTTTTTCATCGTCACCACCGCCATTATTCAAGCCTTGCAGCTTTTCGAACAGGTGTATGTGCTGATTCCCACCGAACCGCCCGGCGGTCCGAATAACGCCACCCTGACCCTCGTGCTTTACCTCTATCAGAAAGGCTTCCAGCGCTTCGATCAGGGGTACGCTTCGGCGGTCGCCTGGGTCTTGTTTGTGGTCATCTTCAGCGTCACCCTCTTCCAGTTCCTGCGCCAGCGCTCCGGCAAGGGCGCATACAGCGCCTGATTTTTCAGGGAGGCGAGCCATGTCTTATCGCTTGGGTAAATTCATCGTCAACGGGCTGGTGTATCTCATCCTGATTCTGTTTGCGTTCATCATGCTCTTTCCCTTCCTCTATATGTTCTCCACCTCCTTCAAGTATCAGAAGGACACCTTCCGCTACCCGCCGCGCCTGATGCCAATGCTGGGCGTCACCACCCAGGTGGAGGGGTTCGATGAGCCGTTGCCGCTCTACTATGTGGATTACAACGGAGAAAAGCGCCAGTTTGCCCTGGCGGAGACCGGGGTGAAAATTGGGATGTACGCCGAGCCGAGCAACCTGGAGGTGACCTACGAGCGCCCTCTGACCCAGGTCAAGCCGACCGGCGGGGCGACCAACCAGGCGACGGTGGTCATCAACGGCAAAGAGGAAAAGCTCTACGATGTGGAGGTGGAGGGGCAGATTGTCCCCATGGTGAAGGTGGGGCAGACAGCCCTGGGGAAGTTCATTGACCCCCAAAACCCGCAGGTGTTCGTCCTGCAAAATGTGCGCCTGAGCCAGCCGGTGGAAGAGCCTGCCGCCCGCCCGGAGAACTACCGCGAGGTCGCCGAGCTGCAGGGGTTGAACCGCAGCCTGACCAACACCGCCCTGGTCACGATTTTGGTTGTGATTGGTCAGTTGACCACCTCCGTGCTGGGGGGCTACGCCCTGGCGCGTCTGCGCTTCCCGGGGCGGGATCAGATTTTCGTCACCTACCTGGGGACAATCATGATTCCCTTTGTGGTGCTGATTACGCCGCTCTATCAACTGATGGTGATGATCGGCTGGGTGGATAAGCTCGCCGCCCTGATCATCCCCTGGATCTTCACCGCCTACGGCACGTTCCTGATGCGCCAGTTCTTCATCTCGTACCCCAAAGAGATTGAAGAATCGGCGCTGATAGACGGAGCGTCGCGCCTGCAAATTCTGGTGCGTATCCTGCTGCCCGCCAGCGTGCCCGCCCTGGCGGCGCTCGCCACCTTCACTTTCCTTTACGCCTGGAACAGCTTTTTCTGGCCGCTGGTCATCATCAACACCGGCAACCGCGCTAACCACGTCCTGACCCTCTCCTTGAGCATCCTGCGTGGCAGAGCCAGCGACAACGCCAACCTGGTGATGGCTGGAGCCGCCATAGCCATCCTGCCGCCGATGATCATCTACATCCTGGCGCAGCGATTCTTTGTCGAGAGTGCAACCAGCAGCGGCGTTAAGGGTTAATCAGTCTGAGTTGCAAAAGCCGCCGCTCTCCCTCATCCCTGAGGCAGGGGGATACTGCGCCAAGACAAAAACCAAGCCCTCATCACGGAGAAGAACACAATGAAAATGATTGATGACCAATTTGTGGTCTACGGCAACCCCATCAGCAAGTCCCAATCCAAAAAGGCGATTCGCTGGCAAAACATGTTCATCAAGAAGTTCAACTACGACCCCCAGGAGAAATATGTCCTCAGCCTGGAGGACAACCCCTACCTGGGTCCGCTTTTTGGGCTGAAGAACATCGTCCGCGGCGATCAAGGGGAGCCGATACGCAAGGAGAACGCGGTCATCTGCAGCACCATCCGGATGGGTTACGGGCATTACCGCATCGCCATGGCGGGCGTCTCCTGCGCCAGAGCGATGGGCTTCACCCCCTACTGGCTCGACCTGCTCGCCATCCCGGGCATCACCACCGATGTCATCCAACGCTGCAACCACAACTACAGCTTCTTCTCGCGCCTCTCGCAGCGCAGCCGCTTCTTCAACAAATACGTCTGGGAGGCGGTCACCACCGGCGAACCCACCCTGCCGGGGATTTCCTGGTTTCTGAACACCTTCACTTTCGCCTGGCCCTGGCGCTTTCTCAAGACCAACGTCAAAGACTACAAGATGAGCGAGCTGTTTCGCAACCTGCACCAGGCGCTGCCCGCGGATATACCCGTGCTGACTGCCCACATGTGGAACTGCATGGGCGCGGTGGCGGGGGGGATGACCAACGTGGTGGACATGATGTTCGATAACTGGCCTATGGCGTTCCAGCTCACCGAGGGCGCCAAACACGCCGTCCAATCCCCCTCCGGCTATTACGGCTTCCGCGCCATGCGCGGCTTCGACGAGAACGACCGCATCCTGAACCCCGTCCCGCCGGAGGCGTTGTTCTACACCGGTCACCATGTGGACCACGAGCTGGTGGAGAACATAGAGGGCGATTGCGCCGCCCGCCTGCAGCGCATGCGGGACAACCAGCCGCGGCGTTTCCTGCTCACCATGGGCGGGGCGGGGGCGCAGCGCGAGCTGTTCAAAGCCATCATCGAGCATTGCCTGCCCCTCATTCAGCAGGATAAACTCGCCCTGTTCGTCAACCTGGGCGACCACCGCGCCAATTGGGAATGGCTCCAGGCTGCCCTCAAAGACAGCCCCAGCCCGATTCAGACCCACTTCACCTGGGAAGACACCCGGGCTTTCGCCGACCGGATTCGCGCCCAGCCGGCGCACGGGCTGCATGTCTTCCTCCACGATAACATCTTCCACGCCGTCTATGCCACCAATTACCTGATGCGGGTGGTGGATGTGATGATTACCAAGCCGAGCGAGCTGGCTTTCTATCCGGTACCCAAGATATTCAACGAGCGGGTCGGCGGGCACGAGATGTGGGGCGCCATACGCGGCGCGGAGCTGGGCGACGGCACGCTGGAAGCCCGCTCTGTGCCCCAGACCCTGCAGGCGATTGACCTGCTGACCCATGAGCGCGACCTGCTCGAGATGTACTGCAACTGCATCGTCAAGAACAAGAGCATCGGCATCTACGACGGCGCCTATAAGAGCGTGGAGCTGGCGACAGGCAAGAAGTTCGTCCGCTCCCAGGCGTAATCCGGGATATTTTCTATGAGCGACGACGGATATACAGGACTCGCCGCTACTCCGCCGATGGGCTGGAATAGCTGGAACGCCTTTGGCAAAGAGGTGAACGAGGCGGTGGTGCGCCAGATGGCAGACGCTCTGATTGAGAGCGGGCTGCGCCAGGCGGGCTACACCTACGTGGTGATTGACGACCATTGGCACGGGGGGCGGGATGAACATGGTGCCCTCTATCCCCATCCGCAGAAGTTCCCCTCGGGCATGCCCGCCCTCGCCGAGCACCTCCACGCCCGCGGCTTGAAGTTCGGCATCTACTCTGACGCCGGCGAGAAGACCTGCGGCGGCGAGCCGGGCAGCCTGGGCTACGAGGAGATAGACGCCCGCACCTTTGCCGATTGGGGGGTGGATTTCCTCAAATACGATTTCTGCCACGCGCCGGATGACCGCGCCACAGCCGAGCGCCTTTACCGCAAGATGGGCGCCGCCCTGCGCCAGACCGGGCGCCCCATCCTGTTCAGCATCTGCGAATGGGGGCACCACCGCCCCTGGCTCTGGGGGCGCGCCGCCGGAGGACACATGTGGCGCACCACCGGCGATATCTGGGACGGCTGGCGGGATGGACCGCATGTCGCCCAGAACGGCATCGACTCCATCGGCTTCGAGCAGCAGCGCGGGCTGGAAGCTTACGCCGCGCCCGGCGGCTGGAACGACCCGGATATGCTGGTGGTTGGGCTGCGCGGCAGGGGCGCCATAGGCGGTCCGGGCTGCAGCGACCTCGAGTACCGCACCCACTTCAGCCTGTGGTGCCTGCTGGCGGCGCCTTTAATCATCGGCTGCGACCTGCGCCAGGTGGACCCGGTCTCGCTGGAGACGCTCTCCAACCCGGAGGTCATCGCCCTGGATCAGGACCCGCTGGGTCGGCAGGGTTACCGCGTCTGCCGCCTGGGGCGCTGCGAGGTGTGGGTCAAACCCCTGGCAAACGGCGACCTGGGAGTGGGCGTCTTCAATCGAGACGACGCTGCCCGGGCGGTCAATGTCCCCTGGTCCGATTTGGAAATTGAGAGCAGATGGCAGGCGCGTGACCTGTGGCAGCGCGCCGATTTGGGGGCGTTCGAAGGGAGCTTCAGCGTCGAGCTGGAAAGCCACGCCTGCTGCATCCTGCGCCTTTCGCCGGGCTGAGCGGCGGAAGCCGACCTCATCCTCAGTTGCGCCGGGCGTCCTCCGCCAGCCTCAGGCGCTGCGCCTCGTCCGGATAGACGGCGAAGAGAGCCGGATACGGCGCCGGTTCGCCCTCGGGCTGAGCCGTGATGAGGCGCGCCCCGCGCTTGCGGGTGAAGTAGTTCCACGCCCACTGAAACAGCACCAGCAGTTTGTTGTCGAACTCAATCAGATACCAGATGTGGATGAAGACCCAGGCGATCCACGCCGGGAAGCCCGAGATGCGCCAGCCGTTGAAGACCGCCACCGCCTGGTTGCGCCCGATGACTGCCAGGCTGCCCTTATCCCGATAGGCGAAGGCGGGCGCCTCCTGCCCAGCCAGGCGGGCTTGGATGACCTTTGCCGCGTGCCTGCCCTGCTGCATGGCGACCGGCGCCACCCCGGGCAACGGCTTGCCAGCCTGGTCCTCGAAATGCGCCATATCTCCGATGACGAAGATGTTCGGGTAGCCGGGCAAATTCAGGCGTTCGTCCACCTGCACCCTGCCTGAGCGGTCCAGCCGGGCGCCGGCGCGCTGTTCCAGCACGCGGGTGAGCGGAGAAGCGCGCATCCCCGCCGCCCAGAGGGCGGTGTGGGTCTGCACCTGCCGCCTCGTCCCATCGGCGAGGCGGTAGGTCACGCTCTCGGGCTGGATGTTCTCCACCAGGGCGTTGGTTATCAGCCGCACCCCCATCTTCTCCAGCGCCGCCTGCGCCTGCGCCGAAGACTGCTCCGGGTACTCGGGCAGGATGCGCCCCTGCCCTTCGAGCAGGATGATTTGCGCCTGCGCCGGGTCGAAGCGGCGGAACTCGCCGCGCAGGGTGGCGCGCGCCAGCTCGGCGATTGCCCCCGCCAGCTCCACCCCGGTGGGTCCCCCGCCGATGATGACGAAGGTCAGCCATGCCTGGCGGCGGGCGTCGTCGTCCTCCTTTTCGGCGGCTTCGAACGCCCGCAGCACCCTGCCGCGCATATCCAGGGCGTCTTCGATCTTCTTCAACCCCGGGGCGCGGCGCTCCCAGTCAGGGCGCCCAAAATAGTGCGTCTCGGCGCCGGTCGCCAGAATCAGGCTGTCGTAGCTCAGCTCCCCGTCTTTGAAATACACCACCTGCGCCTGGGGGTCCAGGTCCACCATCTCTGCCTGAATCACGCTCAGGTTTGCCTGGTTTTTGAGGATTGCCCGCAGGGGCGAGGCGATATCGCCCGGCGAGAGCTGCCCGGTCGCCACCTGGTAGAGCAGGGGCTGGAACAGGTGGAAGTTGCGCCTGTCCGCCAGGGTGACCCGCGCCGGGGCGTCGCCCAACGCCTGGGCGGCGTAAAGCCCGCCAAAGCCGCCGCCGATGATAAGCACGTGATGCCGGTTATCGAGTGGGTTTGGGTTCATTGGGTTCTCCTTTGCCAGCCGCGCCCCGCGCTTGCGGGTTCAGCGCTGCGCCGTCTCGGTCTCCGGCTCAGCCACCAGGCGCCCGCCGCGCACCGTCCCGCCCAGGGCGATGGCGGAGCCAATGATGACCAGGTTCTTGACGATGTACTGCCCTTCCAGGGTCAGCCCGAAGGGGAAGCTGCTCCACACTACCTGCGGCAGCACCACCAGCGGCAGGGCGGTGCCGATCATCTGGGCGAAGAGCAGGAACAGGGTGAGGCGCAGATATTTGCCCACCAGCAGCCCCACGCCGATGAGCATCTCCCAGATGGCGAGCACAGGCAGGAAGATGTCTGGGTTCACGAAATAAATCGTGTTGCGCACCAGGTCTTCGGCGGGGCTGAGACCCGGGGCGAGCTTCAGGGCGCCGAACCAGAAGAAAATCACGCCCAAGCCCAGGCGGGTGAGGGTCAAACCGTAAGCCGCCATCCAGTGGGTGAGGGCGCGGTCCACCCGGTCGTAAAGTTGATTGAAGCGGATTTTGCTGTGTGTGATGTCCATATTTCACCTCCCGGCGGATGCCGGACTAATATTTACCAATAAGAGTATATTTATCTTATATCCTAAGTGAAATATATCACAATAAAGGACGGATGTCAATCCTTTGTCGAGGATATTAATAAAATGTTTATATTTTGTATAGTTTTTCTCGAAAGCCGGGGGGTGATTTCTGAGGGTTTTTTCGGACGACGGAGCGAATCTGGGGCGACAGCCGGCGCGACCAGGGAATCGCGAGCGCCGCCGCGCTCGGTTGTCCTCCCGGCGGCGATATCTGCTGGCAGGTGTGGCGGATCAAACAGGGGGTAGGTCTCAATGCCCTGACGGGCATTTGATGATTCAAAATGTAGATGCGCAGCATGCTGCGCATCTACGCTCTGTCTGCGCCAGCCCCTGCGGCGTCGCCTGAACACGCCGCGCATCTACGATTTGACGGCGCTCCCTGCCCTGATGCTCTCGAGGGCGAGCGCCTCCCGCCCGCCTCGAACGAGAACAGAGGAGCAGATTTACCCGCCACTGCTCGCGCGAGGCAAATAGCGCACACAGCAAGTCAAAAGCCGCGGCGCATCACTCCAGACCGGCGATGCGCTTAACCAGGTTGGAGACATAGCGCGCCTCGCGCAAGAAGCGTTGGCGATACTCGGGGTGGAGCTCAAACCATTCCCGCGGGTCCATCCCGCCCTTCTCAAGATTACAGCGCAGACAGGCGAGCACCCGGTTGGATTTGTTATCCAATACCCTCCGCTTTACCCCGTATTTACGCCAGTAGGCGATGGGGACCACATGCTCGAC
Source organism: Chloroflexota bacterium (assembly GCA_037443025.1). Taxonomy (GTDB): domain Bacteria; phylum Chloroflexota; class Anaerolineae; order Anaerolineales; family UBA4823; genus JAQBDA01. The sequence continues at coordinate 273 of JBBIPD010000005.1, read as the reverse complement.
CGTGAGCGGTCCTGGGCTGCCGCAATAAACGCACAAAGCATTTCGTTTTCGCCGCCTTATTATTGTGCGCCCCCGCTAAGCGGCGGGTGATCTTACCGGCGCCCGAGCGGGCATATCTGCTTATGAGCCGCTCTCGCTCGCCGAAGATCGCCGCCTCACCCTCCAGCAACGTCTTAATCCCCTGACGGACGTTCGCTGATTCAAACACCCCTACCCCGCCTGGAGTTTGGCACTTTAGGTGAGGGGATTGAAAAAGGGGTGCAACTTGTGTAA
>JBBIPD010000004.1:0-26637 GCA_037443025.1 Chloroflexota bacterium | reverse complement strand
TATATGTATTAAGTTCGAGAATATTGATGACAAAATGGTAAAATTCGGCAACATCTCGACCAGACGGCTGGACCACTAAACGGCAACCATTTAGCCAGTACCTATTTTTCAATGTTACCAGAGGATTTATTATCTCGCGCCCACCGCCTTGATCCAGCAGCGCTCACCGAAATACACGACCGCTATTACCCTGAGATCTACCGGTATGTGTATTATCGCCTGGGGGATGAGCCTGTTTGCGAGGATATCACTTCAGAGGTGTTTTTAAGATTGCTGGACGCTTTAGGGAAGAAGCGCGGACCGGTTCAAAACTTACGCGGCTGGCTTTTTGGAACAGCCTCCAATCTGGTGAACGATCATTTGCGTATGCGTTACGCCAGGCAGATCGACTCTCTGGACGCGGATGACAGCGAATTGCCCGAGGATAATCACCTCGAACAAGCTTACGATGAGGCATGGTTGCAGCAACAAGTAGCCCACGCCCTTAAAGAACTGACCCCAGAACAACAACATGTGCTGGCGCTGCGCTTTTCAGAAGAGCGCTCAATCGAAGAAACCGCCAGCATCCTGGGTAAATCGGTCACCGCAGTGAAGGGTTTACAGTTTCGGGCAATTGCAGCTCTGAGGCGACTGATCGAAGAGCGGGTAAAAAGTTAAGGCGCTTTAGAGGCGCGTCGACAAAGCACTTACAGAATCTTTGTTGACAGTCGCCAGGCATTTAATATGGAGCTTTCACAAAGTAGCTCGACAAAATGAACATGTCATTGCGAACCCGGCGGTCCTTGCCGACTGGCGGTCTTTACCGGGTGAATCAATCTCACGCTTCTGCAGGGGCTGCTTCGTCGCCAAGAGCGCTCCTCGCAGCGGCAAATTCCTTTCCTGTGAAAACCCTGGCATTTAATATCCAATTGCCTTCTTACGGGTATAATAAATATATCGCTGTAGCATCAGCATGCCATCGGTCGCATCATCGGCGGTGAGAGCCAGTTTATTTCAATTGCGTCGGACCAGCTTCATTATCATCAAAAGACCATCGAAAAATTCCGATAAGCTTAATAGCCCGAGACATCCCACACGAGCAAGATTGCCTTTCGGGCAGGTTAACCAACGGTTATCACAATCAAAATCATCTGCAGATTGATCTCTCTACACTTTATAGAGATGGATTGCATTCCAAGATGAAGTGTGATGTGCTCGTTATCGGGGCTGGACCGGCTGGTTCTAGCGCAGCTTACTGGTTAGCCCGTTTCGGCGCGTCGGTGATCCTGGCGGATAAAGCGCGTTTTCCACGAGACAAACCCTGCGGCGATGGTCTGACGCCAGGCGTGGAGGATATGCTCATCTCGATGGGTTTGGGCGATTTTCTCCACAACCACGGCAAACCCATCCAGGGGATTCACCTCTTTTATCCGGAGCATCCCAGAACCACGATAAAGTTCGAAAGCTCAGGCGAATCCAATCGCCGGGGATGGGTAATCCCGCGCTTTCTGCTGGATGATGCTTTGCGCAGGAGCGCCAGCTCAGCCGGGGCGTTGTTCTTGCCGGATTTTTCCGCCCGCGCGCCGATTTATAAGCACTCGCGGCTGGAGGGCGTCCTTGGCAACCAGGGAAAGCAGGAGATAAAAATTAGAACCCACCTGGTGATTGTTGCCACCGGCGCAAACCGCACATTTATCCAGTCTGCCGGTCTTTGCGCCTTTTGCCCTCCCGAGGCTTTGGCAAGCCGGACGTATTTGGAAGGGTTATCCAATCTGGACGATTTCATTCAGGTCTATCTCGACCGAGGCTTGATTCCAGGATACGCTTGGGTCTTTCCTACGGGCGAGGATCGCGCCAATATTGGCTGCGGTGTGATCCTGAATGGCAGGAGCGCTCAAGAAGGCAGTCGCCAGTTGCGATCTTGCATGCGCCAGTTTTTGCGCAGTCTTTACGGGGGTAAAGACCCCGTCCACGAGAAGCCCAAAGGTTACCCAATCCGCAGCGATTTCCCAAGCGCGCCCCTTGTTGCCAGTGGGATGTTAATCGTCGGCGAGGCAGCCGGTCTGGTGGACCCAATCACCGGGGAAGGGATAGGCTTGGCTTTACGTAGTGGATGGCTGGCGGCGCGAGTCGCCAGCTATGCTCTCAGTGTAGGCGATTTCACCACTCTCCCGCTGAAAGTATATGAAGATGCTCTGCGCCACATGTTTGGGGAGTACTTCGTTGGTGCGCGGCAATTTTTGTCCTGGTTGGATGAGCCAGGTGTAACCGACAGGATAATCCAGGAGTCAAAATCTAACCCGGCAGTCAGCCGCGCCCTCAAATTGGCGATTATTGATAAATCCCCACGTCAGGGTATGCTCGCTCTAAAAGAAATGCTCTGAAAAAAGCATCATCTCGAGCGATGAGAGCGAGGGCATTCAGAGGTTCAGGTAATCTTCAGGGTGCTGCCTTCGGTTGACTTTTCGACCTCTATCCGGGTAGGGAAGGCGTCTTTTAGCTCGTCAATGTGGGTGATGACCAGGATTTTGGCGAAATCCTGACGCACCAGGTTGATGGCTTCGACCAGGCGCTGGCGACCCTGGGTGTCCTGGCTGCCAAAACCCTCATCAATCACCAGGGTTTGCAGCCTGGCGCCTGCCCGCTGCGCCAGAACCTCCGAGAGCGCAAGCCGGATGGCGAAATTGACCCGGAAGGCTTCTCCGCCGGAGAAGAGTTCGTAATCGCGGGCGCCGGACCCATCGCTGATTTGGATATCCAGAGTTTCCCGCAAATCCTCGCGACGCTTGTCTTTATAAGCTGCCTGGGTGACAAAACGCACCGACATGCTGCCCCCGCTGAGACGTTCCAGGATATCATTCGCTTTATCTTCGATTTGGGGCAACGCCTGTTCAATCAGCAGCGCCGGTACGCCGTCTTTGCCAAAGGCGCGCTCCAGTTGCTTATACTGCCCCACGGTCCGAGCCAGTTCCTGGCGTTGGGCTTCCAGGTGTTTTCGGCGCTTTTTCTGCTCAGCAAGCACCGACACCCGCTGCTGAGCAGCTCCAACTTCCATGCGCAGGCGTTGTTCGCGTTCCTGCAGGTTGAAGAGGTCTTGCCGGGCTGCCTCCAGGTCCGGAGCTTTAGCCTCGGATGCGGCAAGCTCGGCGGCAGCCTGGTCATGCACCTCTTTTTGACGCGCCGCTTCAATTTTCAGGGCGTCCAACTGTTTCTGCAGGTCGGCAAGCTCGCGTTCCAGGGCAGCCAGGGCGGTCTGGGCTTTTTCCAGGGCGCGCTGTTCTTCGTCAATTGATCGTCCCGCGGCTTCGGCGCGTCGGGCAGCTTCATGGGCGGCGGGGTCGTAACCGATTTTTCGCAACTCGGCGTCGATGACTGTCAGCGCCTGGCGGGCGGGCAAGGCAAAATTCTCATTCTCAAGCATTTCGTCAATCTGCGCCAGGCGAGGTATCCCATCTGTTTCCCAGGCGGCTTTTTGCCCCTCAATCAGCTCAATTTGCGCCTGGAGCTGAGCCTGGTTTTGCGCTAATGCCCTCAGTTCAGCCTCGCTCTGGGCTAGCAGGCGGATTTGTTCTTCAAAGTCGCGGGTGGTTTGCTCAGCCTCTTTGAGCAAGGATTGATTTTCACGATAGCGATCGCCCAGCTCCCTGCCCTGGCTGTTCAGTTCTTCGATCAGGCGCTGGCGATCGCTTGGGCTGAGCGGTTGACCGCACACCGGGCAGGCAACGCCTTCTATCTCACTGAGCTGGTCAATGCGCGCCTTTAACCCGTCCATCTCCGCCTTGAGGCGAGGATTTTCCGCTTTGACTTCTGCCTGGCGCTGTCGGGCAATCTGAAGTTGCTCCTCCAGCTTTGCTCGTCTTGCCAGGCGAGACTCGGCAGCGAAAATCTCGTCTTGAATCTGCTTCAATTGCGCTTTCAATTCGGGGAGGCGGAAAAGTTGGGTCTCCAAAGCCTTTTGCTGAGCAACCAGCGTCTGCCGTTCCTGGGACAGGCGAGCGCGCTCGGCGTTGATCTCATCCAGAAGCGGTTGGCGACGTTTCTGCTGTTCCTGGAATTTGGCGGCGATATCATTCCAATAGTCCAGGTCGGTGCGAGCCTGCTGCCAGGCTTTGAAGGCGGTTTCAATCTCTGCCGCGCGTTCGATTAAGCTGCTGTATCTTGCTTTATCGCTCAGGCGTTGCGCAACTCGCCTCTCGAGTTCGTCGAGCTGCGCCTGGCTGGCGTCCATTTGGCGCTTGAGGGCGTTCACCAGCTTGCGTTGTTCGCTCAACGTCGCCGCAATCTGGGTTATCCGTTCCAGGTTCGCCTCTTGAAGGGCGCGCGATTGCTCCAACAAGGCAAGTTGGGATTCCAGCTCTTTCAGATGAGACTTACGCTGCGGCTCCTCAGCGAGCTCGCGATTGATCTCGTCCAGGCGGGCGTCCAGGGCGGCAAGCTCATCTTCCACCGCCCGGCGCATCTCCGCCGCCTGCTGACGGTACACCTCCCAGATTTCCAGCCCAAGGATGCTCCCCAGGATACGTTTGCGGTCGCTTGCTTTTTGCTGGGTGAACTGATCTGCTTTGCCTTGCAAGAAGAAGGATGCATTGACAAAGGTCTCATAATCCATGCGCAGAGTGTTTTCAATCAACGCCTGGGTGTCTCGCAGGGTGCGTTCGGTGAGAGGCTTCCAGGCGCCCTCCAGATCGTTGATGGTTAACCCGTCTGGCGCTCGCCCGCTTTCGGTGCGTTGCAAGATATGAAATTCGAGCAGACTGGTCTTGTTGCGGGGGAGGGCGCGGGAGACGCGATACAGATTGCCTTCGTAGGCGAAGACAAACGAGACTTCCGCCCGATCAGATTGGGCGTTAATCAATGAGTCGTCCCGCTTGCGCGCCTGACCGAACAGCGACCAGGTGATCGCGTCCAGCAAGGAGGATTTTCCAGCGCCGTTGGCGCCAGAGATGCACGCCAGGTCAAACCTGGTGAAGTCAAGCTCCACCGGATGGCGGTATGAGAGAAAACCGGAGAGACGCAAATGGACAGGTATCATCGCATGTCAAGCGTTATTGTTATAACCCCTCGTTTTTCTGATGAGCAGCAGTGATGACTGTTTCAGCCAGTTTCGACAGGGCTTCAATTTCCTGATTGTCGGCATGCCCGGCGCGCCAGTACAGTTCAAGCAGCTCTAAAGGCGTCAGGCTGCCAATGGCGCTATCCTGAGGCAGGCGGATGCGGCTTTCCACGATTGGGCGTTTCACCAGGAGAAACTCGAAAGCGTCACGGGTATATTCCCGCAAAGACGCCTCGTCAATCAATGCTTCAGCGTCCCGGGGATATTCGACGCTCAGGCGCAGGATGGCGCCCGGGATATGTTCTGGTTTGGGCAGGGCGGCGCGCAAGCGCTCGCTCACAGAGGCGCCCGAATCGGCGGAATCCAGGCGCAGACGACAATCGAAGAAGGGGCGGATGCCTTCCAGACGGCGCCATTCGACCTGCGTCTCACCCCTCTGGACGTGGGCAATGACAAAATATTTTTCGTCCTGCACTTCGCCAAAATCTACCCGCTCGATAGAGCCGGGGTAGATGACAGGTGGGTGACCTTCCTCATTCAGGTTTTGGGCTTTGTGAATATGCCCCAGGGCGACATAATCCAGGCGTGGGTCTTTTACCAATGAGCCGGCGAGCACCAGGTCTCCTCCCAGCATGACGCTGCGTTCTCCGCCGTATTTAGCCCCCTGAACCGAGGCATGGGCGGTCATCACCACCGGCAGAGAGGGGTCGGCTTGGGCAAGCCAGCCTTCTACCAGCTCCCGCAGGCGAGTTTCAAGCTCCTCATAGATGCGCGCCGGATCGCTGGCGGGCAGGTCCAGATGCGCCATCAAGCCTGAGCGGGATATCCAGGGTAAGGCGATAACCTGCAAGGGCAGACCTTCCAGCTCGTCTGGGGCGAGGAATTGGGGCTTGTCCAAAACACGCACATGGGGGACATCCAGCGTGTCGAAAGATTCCAGGGCATGAGCGCGCCCCAGGGAGGGGGAGAGATCATGATTGCCAATCAGCAGCAGGGTCGGAATCCCCGCCCGCGATAGGCGCATGATGCGCCTGCCCCACTCGCGCTGAAAGGTGGGGGCTGGCTGGCGGTCTTTGTAAGCATCGCCGGCAAACAGCACCAAATCAACTTTCTCCGCGATGGCGGTATCAATAATGACATCCAGCGACTCGAGAAAATCCATCACCCGCATGGGGAGACCGGAGGCGGGGTCATGACGACCGTAATTGGCGATGTCTATATGTGCGTCAGCAAAATGCAGAATCTTTGGCATAGCAATAATAGAATACGCAGGGTTACTGGCTGATACGTTTGAAGACCGAGTAGGCAAAATCTTGCAAAGCCGTGATTTGGGGGTTCAGGGCTTCAGCGCTGCCCCGACCATTGAAGGTGATATAAGAGGTGAGCGGCTCTCCGGCATCGGCATTGAACAGCTCTGCTTCAAAAGGAGCCAGTTGAGCCATAAGATTTGTCAACTGGGCTTGCTCGTCTTCGGTCAGGGTGCCGCTGCCCAGGTTTTGACCAGCACCCTTACAGGAGCGCGCCTCGGCAACCGCCCTGGAGGCGCCGGTCTGTTGGATGCTCTGCTCTTGACAGACATTTTGAGAACCGCCTCTTTGGTTCCAAAGCAGTATCTGGGTGGTCTGAGGACCGGCGTTTTCGATGCGCGGCGCAAGCCAAAAGGCGTTGGGGTTAGGGGCAACACCGATATTTTGCACACCCAATAATAACTGGATGCTGTTACCACTCAGGCTGCTCAAATCAATATCTACATTGGTGGTGCGTCCATCGTAAGCTTCCTGCCAGGAACCCAGGTTGTACACCATGCCATCCGCTGTGCGATAAGCCAGGGTAAAGGTGATATTGCAACCCGGGCTATCGCGCAGGCAACCCAGCTCAGCCCGGAATCTGTCGCCTGACCGCACAGCATACACAGGATATTGTCCGAGGATACGCCCATTGGCATCGAGGTTGGGGCGAGTCCACAACGCTGGTTGGCTCTCAAGCCGCGATTCCAGATAGGGCTGGTTGAGCAGGACCACCGACCCGTTATTATCGGTCACCGATCCGGGACATCCCAGGGCGGCGGTGTTGCTGCGCCAGAGGGCATCGCAGGCTGACAGGGCGAGATCATACACCCCGCGCCCTTGGGCAGGCGGTTGGATCACCTGAATCTGGATGCTGAGCGGTCCCTGAGCGTTTTGCCCGATACCAAAGAATTGCCCGGCTGGGTTGCGCAACAACCACTCCCCGCGATAAATTCCGGGTGCGAGGGGCGCGGCGAGGGTGACGGATAAATCCAGCGTATCTCCTGGGCGTACATTTCCCGGCAAAGAGATTGGATTGAGGTTACCCAAAACCTCTCCGCCAGTAAAAACCAGGGCATACGCCGGGGTCCACTCGCAGGCGCCAATATTGCGCACCCGCCATATCTTGGTAAAGACACTGTCAGGGTACACCTGGGTATTATCAGCCACAGTCACATGTTGAACAAATTCCGCCCAGTCGCAGGGCAACGGGGCGGTGGTGGGTATTGCCGGGGATGGGGTGGGGATGGGCGTGAAGGTGGGCGGCGGCGGGGTAGGAGGGGCAGGGGTCTCGGTGGGCTGTTGGGCGATTTGGGTGAGCTGGGCGACAGCCGTCTCCCCGGCGGACAGGGTAAGCTGGGCGTAAAGGGTCTGGGCGGCAGAGGTGTAGATTGCCGCCTGGGTGCCGCTGGTATCCGGCGTCGCGCTGGGAGGCGCGCAGGCGGTCAGCCCAATCAACAAGCAGAAGGTCACCACCAATACATCAATAATCTTTTTCATTGTGTGTCGCCCTATACCCTGATTTTATTGAATCATCCAGCGCGTCCAACCCAATTATAGCCTGGGATTGGGATAGAGAGACGGGTGTTTTGCCGCAGGGGTGGGCATCATTTCCCCACTTCGCTTCTTCTAAAAAAGGGACATTGGCAACTCGGTGTTTCACGAGTAAAATAAAACCCGCAATCTTAACGGTAGAATCGAAAGTCAGGAGTCGTCATGCCTTTTATCCCCACCCGAGACCGGGTCAAACCCGAGGAAGTAAATACCACACCTCTGCGTCGTCCAGAATGGATCAAGGTGCGCGCCCCCAGTGGGGAAACCTACCAGTGGCTGCAGGGGTTGATGCGCAGTAAAGCGTTGCACACCGTTTGCGAAGAAGCGATGTGCCCCAATCTGGGCGAGTGCTGGGGCGCTGGAACTGCCACATTCTTGATGATGGGTGATGTCTGCACCCGTTCCTGCGGTTTCTGCGATATCAAGCGCGGTCAGCCCAACCCGCTGGATTGGCTGGAGCCGGAGCGCGTCGCGCAGGCGGTCAAGGCGATGAATCTGAAGCATGCGGTAATCACCAGCGTCAATCGCGACGACCGTAAGGATGGCGGGGCGCCCATCTTCGCCATGGTCATTCGGCGCATCCGCCAGCTCCACCCGGGATGCTCCATCGAGGTGCTGATTCCCGATTTCAAGGGCAGCCTGGAAGCGTTGAAGATTGTCATGGATGCCCGCCCTGAGATACTCAACCACAACGTGGAGACTGTGCCGCGGCTGTTCAAGCTGGTGCAGCCGCAAGATAACTACGAGTGGGCTGCAACCACCCTCTCCAACGCCAAAACGCTCGATCCGGAAGTGCTGACCAAATCGGGCATCATGGTAGGGTTGGGAGAGACGATGGATGAGGTGAAAGAAGTAATGCGCGACCAGCGCAGTTGGGGGGTGGATATCCTCACCCTGGGGCAGTACCTGCAGCCCAGCAAGAAGCACCTGCCCATCGCCCGCTATTACACCCTGGATGAGTTCGCCGAGCTGAAGGAATACGGTTTGAGCATTGGCTTCCGCTGGGTGGAGAGCGGTCCGCTGGTGCGCTCATCATACCATGCTGCCGAGCAGGTGCGTGCCCTGAGCGCGGTGCACAGGCAACTCTACGGCTAAATCCTTGCCCATTTATCAAGAAAACACACGGCTGCCAGGCGCTGGCAACCGTGTGTTTTTGTTTATTCAGATTGCCCTTGTGCTGCGCGAATCGAAAAAGATGAAAATACCTCTCCGAATTATCCAAAATGCCTTGACAAAATGTTGTCTTTTCGTTAATGTCTGATGTAGTTTATATTAAATATGCAAATACTCCAGTATCGGCATAACCGGTACAGCGAATTGGGAGGCGATGAAGCGGTGACCTATGCTGGTCGCTGGTTCACCCGGGGGGTGAGCGCAGTCACCGTGGAGCCAGTGGCAAAACCGACCCTGCAAGGTCGGTTTTTATCTTAACAGCGAGCTTTGCGGCATTAAGGGTCTTTTATTCAAATAAGGAGGTGTGGCTACAGATATCCACTCAAAATCCAGTAACAGAATCCCCGCCTGCCAGCGTCTTGGAGGGAAAACATGTCTCGGGCTGTTGGCGATTCATATCAAACAAGAGAATCATAGGTAACGATCATTATTTCAGGAGGAAAGCTATATCATGGTAAGCAGACGAGGATTCCTAAAACTGGGAGGCGCAGCCGGAGCGGCGCTCATCCTCACCACTAAATTCGGCGGCATCAAGCGGGTCTTTGCCGCACCCATCCCCGGCGGCACCCTGGACCCTCTATCAGTCCCTAAATTTGTCACCCCCATGTTGATCCCGCCGGTGATGCCCCGGGCTGGCGTCATCAAGCAAAAAGGCGGGAAAAATATTGATTATTACGAAATTTCAGTCAAGCAGTTTCCCCAGCAGATCCTGCCTGCCGGTCTGCCCGCCACCACGGTGTGGGGCTACGGGGCAGTGGCTTCTGCCAGCAAGAAAGGGTTGCTGATTCACAACGCTCCCTCGCTCACAATCGAAGCAAATGCAGGGACGCCTGTGCGCGTCAAGTGGATCAACGACTTAAAAGATGCCGCAGGAAACTACCTGCCGCACCTGCTGCCGGTTGATCCCACCCTGCACTGGGCGAACCCGCCCGGCGGCTTGACGGGGCGCGACACCCGCCCAACATTCGATGTCACCCCTGGTCCCTACACTGGTCCGGTGCCCATCGTCACCCACGTGCACGGCGCGGTGGGCGTGGGCGATGAGAGCGACGGTTACGCCGAAGCCTGGTACCTGCCGGCGGCAGCCAACATTCCCCCGGATTACGCCACAGTCGGCACCTGGTACGATTTCTTTGCGATGAAAGCCGCGGCTAATTTCGGCGCGACCTGGGGACCCGGTTTCGCCATCTTCCAATACCCCAACACCCAGCGCGCGTCAACCCTCTGGTATCATGATCATACCCTTGGTATGACTCGTCTGAACGTGTACGCCGGACCGGCGGGTTTCTACATCGTCCGTGGTGGTCCGGATGGCGACGCTGCGGTGCTCGATACCCGCACTGGCACGCCCGCCGTACTGCCCGGACCCGCCCCTAAGGAAGGCGACAAGTTCCCACCCAATAAAACCTACTACGTGATTCCTATCGCCATCCAGGACCGCGCCTTCAACGCCGATGGTTCGCTCTTCTACCCCGACACACGTGCCTTCTTCGATGGCATTGTCGGTCCCTTTATCCCTGCGGAGATGGGGTTCTCGCCCATCTGGAACCCGGAGTTCTTCGGCAACATGATCATGGTCAACGGCAACACCTGGCCCTTCCAGACCGTGGAGCAACGCCGTTATCGTTTCCGCTTCCTGAACGGGTGTCAGTCGCGGGTGCTGATTCTGGATTTCAACCAGATACCCGGCGTGGAAGTGTGGCAGATCGGCAACGAGGGCGGCTTCCTGGCAGCGCCTGTCAATATCACTGCGCTGGGCAATCGCTTGCTGATGGGCTTGGCGGAGCGCGCCGACGTGATCGTGGACTTTACCAACGTTCCGGTGGGCAGTTACGTGCTGGGCAATGTCGGACCCGACGAGCCCTTCGGCGGCGGAGTGCCAGGGGTGGATTTCCCCGCGGCTGATCCTGCCACCACCGGTCAGATCATGCAGTTCAATGTTGTGCCAGCCCTGGCGCCCGACCCAACCACCCCGCCCATGTTCCTGCAACTGCCGGCGATCGTCCCCTTGCCCGCAGCCACCGTCACCCGACCGCTGGCGCTGATGGAGGAGATGTCGATGTACTTCGCCGACTCCCCTGCCGAGACGCTGCTGGGCACCATTTCAGGTGATCCCAACTTGGCTCCTGGCGTATACTCCAAGCGATTATGGATGGATCCCGTCACCGAAAACCCGGCGGTTGGCGCCACTGAGGTATGGGAGTTTTATAACGCCACCGCCGACGCTCACCCGATGCACGTGCATGAGGTGGTCTTCGAGGTAATCGATCGGCAGGATATCTTTGTGGATGAAATGAACAAGCAGGTACAGGTCGTGCCAGGTTCAATGCCTGTTCTGCCCGAACCCTGGGAGACCGGCTTCAAAGACACCGTCCTCGCCTATCCGGGGCAGGTGACCCGCATCCGGGCGCAGTTCAACACCCCGGGGCAGTTCGTCTGGCACTGCCACATCGTCGAGCATGAGGACAACGAGATGATGCGTCCCTACCGTATCGGTCCGGAGCAACCCGGGCAACCTGGCAGCATGATGCCATAAGAGGGCTAATCAATATCACGCAAACCTCCCCCGGGTTCCAAACCTGGGGGAGGATGGTTTAAGGTGGGAGATTGTTAAAACAAGAGCAACGCTGCCTGCGAAACCCAGGCGAATAAAGGCGCGGCGAAGACGCTCAGCGCCACTGTCGCCAGAGCAGTTACTCCCGCCGTGAGATTGACCAGCGGCTCGCTGACAACCTGCGGCTCGCCGTCGCGCATATACATCCCTACCACCACCCGCAGGTAGTAGTACGCCGAAACCAGCGAGGTCAGCACGCCGATGACCGCCAACCCCACAAACCCGCCTTCGATGACAGTGCGAAACAGGTAGAACTTGCCCACAAATCCTAAAGTGGGCGGCACACCGGTAAAAGAAAGCATAAAGACCGTCATTGCCGCCGCCAGCAGGGGATATTTGCGCGCCAGCCCGGCGTAGTCCTCCAACTCCAGCCCCTTGCGTTCGGCTTTCTCCATGGTGATGACCACCGCCCAGGCGCCAAAGCTGGTGACTGCATAGCCCAGTAAATAGAATAGAGCCGCAGCCACTGCGTCGGGGGAGACATTCCCCTGCCCGTAGGGGACAATCGCCATCAAAATATAACCAGCCTGAGCGATGCTGGAATACGCCAGCAGACGCTTGATATTGCGTTGCGCGATGGCGACCACATTCCCCAGAATCATCGTCAGGGCTGCCAATGCCCATAATATCGGCGTCAAATCCACCGCCAGCGCCGGGAATGCGCTGACGAAGACCCGCAGCAAAGCGGCAAAGCCGCCAACCTTGGCGCCAACCGACATGAAGGCGGTCACCGCGCTGGGCGACCCATCGTACACATCCGGCGTCCACATGTGGAAAGGCACTACCGCCACTTTAAACCCCAAGCCAACCAGAATCAGCGCCGCTCCGACCGTCAGCAATGCCAGGTTAGCGCTTCCAGAATTGATGGCGTCCACCACGCCAGCCAGAGCAGTTGTCCCCGTTGCGCCAAATACCAACGCCACACCGTACACCACAAAGCCCCCGGCAAAAGCCCCCAGCAGGAAGTATTTCAAGGCAGCCTCTTCCGATTCAAGTTGCGGACGGGCAAAACCTGCCAGCACATAGAGCGGGATGGAGAGCAATTCCAGCGCCAGAAAAACCACGATCAAATCGGCGGTCATGGACATGAGCATCATGCCGGCGATGGAGTACATCATCAAAATATAATACTCGCTGCGATCAATCTCCAATCGTTTCAGGTATTTATAAGAGAGGGCAATTGTCACCAGACCGCTTCCAAGGAAGATCACCTGCAGGAAGTGGGCAAACCCATCCACGACAATCATCCCGTTAAAGACCACCTGTTCCCGACCAAACTGGTTCAGGGCGGCAATCAGTGCCACGATCAATCCCACAACTGTCAATAGAACGGTGGTTGCCTTATACCGGTGAGGAATGAACAGGTCCACCAGAATCAGCAAGGTTGCCCACAGCACCAGGATGACCAGAGGTTGGATGGCGAGCGTGTTTTGGAGTAAATCTTGCAGGGTCATAAACTTTCCTCTCGGATTGGAAGACCGGATCAGCCGCCCGGTGCTTATCAGTGCATCGCCAGGGCAGCGGTCTGGAGCGCTGCGACCAGCTTATCCACCGCAGGCGCCATCAAAGAGAAGAATGGTTTGGGATACAAACCAATCCAAAAGATGAAGACCACCAGAGGCGCCAGGGTGAGGATTTCACGCCAATTAATGTCTTTGAGGGAGCGGTTTTCCTCTTTATCCGCCGGTCCCAGGAACAATTTCTGGAACATGTATAGCATATAAACCGCCGCCAGGATCACGCCGATGGCTGCCAGCCCTGCGAACCAATAGGTATTCAGCGCGCCGCCAGATTGTCCAGCCTCCCAGGCGCCCAACAGGATGGTGAACTCACCTACGAAGCCATTCAAGCCTGGCAAACCCATGGAAGACAGGGTGACAATCAAAGTCAGAGCGCCATAGATTGGCATGATTCCCCACAAGCCGCCGAACTGGTCCATCTCCCGCGTGTGACGACGCTCATAAATCATGCCGACAATCAAGAACAGAGCGCCTGTGCTTAAACCGTGGTTGACCATCTGCAAGATGCCGCCCTGGATGCCCTGTGGGTTCAGGGCGAACAATCCCAGCATGACGAAACCCAGGTGGCTGACCGAGGAGTACGCCACCAGTTTCTTGACATCTCGCTGTGGATAAGAGACCATCGCGCCGTAGAGGATGCCAACCACCGCCAGGGCAGCGATCCACGGCGCTGCCTTCAGGGCAGCCTCGGGGAAGAGGGGGATGTTGAAGCGTAAGAAGCCGTAGGTGCCCATCTTCAGCAACACGCCTGCCAGGATTACCGAACCGGCGGTTGGCGCCTCAACATGGGCATCGGGCAACCAGGAGTGGAGAGGCCACATGGGCACCTTGATGGCAAAAGCCGCGGCGAAGGCGATGAAAAGCCAGAGTTGGATGTTGGCAGGGATGTTGCCTTTGGCAATCAGGTCTGGCACGGAGAAGGTCCCTCCGTAAATGCCCAGCCACAGGATTGCGAGCAGCATCAGAATCCAGCCCGCCATGGTATAGAGGAAGAACTTGACCGCGGCGTACATGCGCCGGGGTCCGCCCCAGATGCCAATCAGGAAATACATTGGCACCAGGGTGAACTCCCAAAAGATATAGAACAGGAACAGGTCCTGCGCCAGGAACACCCCTACCATGCCCACTTCCAGGAGGAGGAAGAAGATCATGAACTCTTTAACGCGCTCTTCCACGGCGGTCCAGGTGGAGAGGATGGAAATCGGGGTCAGGAAGGTGGTCAGCAGAAGCAGGAGAATGCTCAACCCATCCACACCCATAAAATAAGCGATATTCCAGCCAGCCACACGGATCCAGGGCAGGTTGACCGTCAGTTGCAGGTCGGGATTCGCCGGGTTAAATTGCGCCAACACCGCCAGGGAAATGGCGAAAGTAATCAGCGAAGTGACCAAAGCAACCCAACGGGCAGCGTTTTTCTGCTCGGGTTTCAGGAAAAGAAGCACCAGGATACCCAGCAGAGGGAAGAAAGTGACCAGGGTCAGGGGATATAAGAGAAAATTCATAGCCAGTCCTCGTTCTTTTCAGGCTTGCCTGCCCCCTGGGATGGGCTCTCATCCCAATCAGGCGGCAGGCGGTGGTGAACCTAGCGCAAGATCAAGTAACCCAGGATAATCACAACTCCAAGGAACACGGATAAAGCATAATTGCGCACATAACCGCTCTGAATCAGGCGCATTCTGTTCGCCAGGCGTTGGGTCACCTCGCCGATCCAATTGGCGATGGCGTCAATCACGCCAAGATCAATCTGCACCGAGAGCAGGCGCGCCAGAGCGTTGTAGCCGCGCAAAATAACCTGATCGTGGAACCAATCGTGCCAGAAACGCCAATCCACTTGCTCCGCCAGGAAGCGGGAGAGCGCAATATATGGGTTGAGGATGACCGCCCAATACAGTTCATCCACCCAATATTTGTGTTCCAGAAGGCGAAACACAGGTCCGAGTATGCCGCGCAGCGGGTCGTCTGGGCGTTTGGCTTGCGGCAGCTTGAGCAGCTCTTTGTAACGCCGTTCGTAAAGCCACCATGCCAGCCCAATCGCAATCAAAGCCAGGGCGGTCGAGATAGAAGCCACCACCCAGTCAAACTTGACAGCCGCCTCAGCCCCGAGTTTTACCTCTTTGACTGCTTCTTCGATTTTGATGGTGTGTTCCAGCCAGTGTCCCAGGGTGTGCAACCAGGGCAGGTTCATCAAACCGCCAAAGGCTGAAAAGAACGCCAGGATCATCAACGGCACGGTCATCACCAACGGGCTTTCGGTGGCATGCGCGGCTGCCTCGGAACGCGGCTCGCCAAAAAAGACCATCAACACCTGACGCCCCATGTAGAAAGCGGTGAAGAAGGCAGCCGCAACCAACAGGTAGTACACCAGGGGGTTGAGGTGGCTGGCTTCCAGCAATATCTCGTCTTTTGACCAGAATCCAGCCAGGGGCGGAATGCCGGATAAAGCCAAGGCGCCGATGATATACACCCAAAACGTGGTCTTCATCCGCGTCCGCAGCCCACCCATATTGCGCATGTCTTGAGGGTCAAAATGGGCATGAGCCTTGCTTGCCTTCTTTAGCTTTGGATCATGCTCAATGTGATGCTCCCCACGCTCGACGCCCTGGATGACCGATCCGGCGGAGAGGAACAATAAAGCCTTGAAGAAGGCATGGGCGACCAGGTGAAAAATGCCCGCCACAATCGCCCCCATGCCCACCGCGGCGACCATGAAACCCAACTGGCTGATGGTTGAATATGCCAGCACCTTCTTGATATCGAACTGGGCGAGACCAATGGTGGCGGCAAACAGCGCCGTGGCTCCGCCGACGATTGCCACCGTGTTCTGCGCCGCAGGCACGATGGCGTATAAGGGGAATGACCGCGCCACCAGATAGACGCCTGCGGTGACCATGGTGGCGGCATGGATCAAAGCTGAGACCGGTGTGGGACCAGCCATGGCGTCTGGCAACCAGACATATAACGGGAGCTGCGCCGATTTTCCCGTCACCCCCAGCAGCATGAAGAGGGTGATCATCAGGATAGCAATCGGGAAAAGTTCCGCTACCTGGGGGACTTGCTTGAACACCTCTTCGAAATCAAAAGTGCGGAAGATGCCGAACATGGTGAAAGCCGCCAGGAGGAAGCCAAAATCGCCAATTCGATTGGTGATAAAGGCTTTCTTGGCTGCCAGAGCATTGCCAATCCCTTTCTCCCCCTTCTCATACCAGAAACCAATCAGCAGGTAAGAACAAAGTCCAACGCCCTCCCAACCCACGAATAACATCAGGTAATTGTCTGCGCTCACCAGCACCATCATGGCGAGGACAAACAGGTTGAAGAAAACGAAGAATCGTCGGTAGCGGGCGGGGTCGCCATTGTGGCGGACATCATCGTGCATGTAACCGATGGCGTAGATGTGAATCAATGTGCCGACAAAGGAGACCATCAGCATCATCGTTACCGACAGGGTATCTACCTGGAATCCCCATCTCACCCGCAGTTCGCCGATGGTGATCCAATCTATTAGGGGGACAGTGGTGCCTTCAGGATGCCCGACCAGGGAGATTGCCAGGAAGACGGCAACGACAAAAGCCAGCCCTGTTGCCGCGCTGGCTATCCCGCCAATCCATTTCTCGCTCAGCCTTCCCCCAACGATGATGTTGATGAGCAGACCGATCAAGGGCAGGAAGACCATCCAGGGTACCAGGTAGAAAAACTGCGCGCCTCCTGCGGGTACTTCGCTTAACAACATAGGCATCTCCTCAAGATTTTGGGGTCAATCGTGCGCAAGCGCTCACCCTCTCAGGCTGTTCATTTGGTCCACGTCAATGCTCTGCTTGGTGTGGAAAATCGCCACAATCAACGCCAGCCCCACCGCCACTTCTACGGCTGCCACTGTCATGACGAAGAAGACAAAAATTTGTCCGCTGATAGCCTCATAGCTGCGCGCAAACGCCACGAAAGCCAGATTGGCGGCGTTGAGCATCAGCTCTACCGACATAAATATCACAATCGAGTTGCGCCGAATTAGCACCCCCATCGCGCCGATGGTGAACAGGATGGCTGAAAGCCCGATATAGTATGCTAAGGGAACTGACATTCGCCTCCTCCGTTGCCGGGCAAGGATATGCCCGCGCCAGATTGTCTCAGGTTCTGCGTCGGCTGAGCACGATGGCTCCGATCATCGCCACCAACAGCAGAATCGAAGTGACTTCAAAGGGCAGCAGGTATTGCCTGAACAATACCTCGCCGATTGCCACCGGTCCGCCATATGCAGCGGTCACCTCTCCGGGGGGTGGCAAAGCCCCGCGCTGACTGATGACGATATACAGGGCTTCGACGAGTAAAATAACGCCCAAAGATAGCGCCAGCGGTTGAAGCCACCACGAAGCCGGGGCGCGCCCGGTGCGTTCCGCGCCTAGAAGCATGATGACAAACAAGAAAAGCACCATGATCGCCCCGGCATAAACGGTCACCTGCGCCAGGGCGATGAACGGGGCGCTCAGCAACAGATAAAAGATCGCCACCGTGCCGAAGTTCAAGATCAAGAACAGGGCTGCATAAATCGCGTTCGCGCTGAAGAGCATCCCCAATGCCGATAAGACGGCTACCGTTGCCAGGAAGAAGAAAAGGATCAGTTGTGGGGTCATCTGGCACCTTTCAGGCGAATTACAGTTTCAAGAGGCATCAACGCACAGTTTTCCGGCAGCATGCTGATTAATCCGGGTCTTGCATTATCGGGATTGAGCGATTGAATTTTCCCGGTTCCACTTTTTGGGGGGTGGGCAAGCCGCCCTCCGGCACCGGCACCAGGAGCAATTCCTTGGTGTAGATTGCCTGGCGGCGGTCGGTAAATGAAAGCTCGTAATTATCGCCCAGGACGATTGCCTCGGTTGGGCAGGCGTCTTCACAGTACCCGCAGAATATGCAGCGCAACATATTGATTTCGTAGGTGCTGGCGTAGCGCTCGCCGGGCGAATAGCGCTCTTCATCGGTGTTCTCCGAAGCCTCCACGAAAATTGCATCTGCCGGACAAGCCGCGGCGCACAGGGAACAACCGATGCACTTCTCCAGACCGTTTTCGTAGCGTTCCAGCCTGTGCCTGCCTTTGAAGCGCCGCCGGACCGGTCGTTTGACCTCCGGGTACTGAATGGTCACCGGTTTTTCCAACATCGATTTCAACGTGGTGCTTAAACCACGGATAATTTCAACGAACATTACCTACCTCCTCGCAATCGCTTTCTGAGCAAAAAATACCGTCAGGAGAAACGCCGCAATCGAAAGAACCGGTATCAGCCAGTACATATCCAGCTCGATTCCGACTGCGGTGATGAAAACGTTTGCCAAAGCCAATGGGAAGAGTATCTTCCAGCCAAATGCCATCAGGCGATCATAGCGGATGCGCGGCAGGGTCGCTCGCACCCAGATCATCCCAAAGAGCAAAACCAGGACCTTCAACAGCAGCCAGACCGGACCCATCCAGGGGTTGATGATCGGACCAATCACCGGAATCCAGCTCAGGTCAAAGCCAAGATACCCGCCGAAGAAAAGCGAAGCGGCGATAACGCTGACAGCAATCATCTTTATGTATTCCGCCATGAAAAACAGGGCG
This sequence comes from Chloroflexota bacterium, assembly GCA_037443025.1. Classification (GTDB taxonomy): domain Bacteria; phylum Chloroflexota; class Anaerolineae; order Anaerolineales; family UBA4823; genus JAQBDA01. The sequence continues at coordinate 7,868 of JBBIPD010000004.1, read as the reverse complement.
AATTTGAGACCGGAATATTCGGTGTGATAACCTGCGGTCAGCTCTTGCTCGGCTTCGGGCATATCGAAGGGAGCCCGGTTGACCTCGGCAAGCGTGGCGATCCAAAAAACCAAAGCCCCAATGGGTTGATAGACGACAAACCACATACCGCGCTGCGCCTCGACGATATCCTGGACGCTCATCGAATTCGCCAGCATCATCGGACCGATGAAGCCCAAGCCAAGCGCCAGCTCATAGCTGATCATCTGCGCTGAGGAGCGGATGCCGCCAAGCATGGCGTATTTATTATTGGACGACCATCCCGCCAAAACAATGCCATACACGGAGATTGAGGCAATCGCCGTGATATACAAAATCCCCACGTTGATGTTGGCAATAGACAGCGAGACCTGCCTGCCAAATACCGTGACCGTGCCCCCCCAGGGCACTACCGCCAGGATAATTAGGGCGGGAACCACGGTGATAACCGGCGCGAGGACGAACATCACCTTGTAAGCTTTGGCGGGGACAAGCTCTTCCTTGAAAATCAGCTTAAGACCATCTGCCACCGGTTGCAGCCAGCCTCCCGGACCAGCCCGGTTGGGTCCGATGCGCACCTGAATGCGCGCCAATGCCTTGCGCTCATAGAAGGTCAGGTAGGCAAAACCGGTCAACAAGGCGATGAGCAGGATAAGAGATTTGATAATCCATTCAATCAGCAGGGCAACATCCATGTGTCTCCTCGCATCAGATAAGCTCAACTCTCCCGCTTAAGCGATCACCCGCTCCACCTGGCGCAAATCCACCGGCGTGGGTCCGTTAATCGGTACGCCCATGCTGCGCGGCACCAACAATACGCCTTCGGGCACCAGCGGATCGCGCCTGAGGGTGACCAGAGAAATTGGAGTCTGTGACCTGATTTCAACCGTAGCGCCATCGGGAATGCGATAGCGTTTACCGTCTGCCGGGTTGATCGCCACATAAGGTTGAGGGAGGCGCGGGTGAAGCAGCTCGGATGGCAGCAGCGTCTGACCGCGGTCGTATAAGCGCGTCACCGGGACTGCCAGCAAGCCATCCTGGGGCATTTGAATCTGGGGCAGTTCGAGCCAGCCTAACGGCAGGGGTTCGCCGAGCAGAATTGTCGGAGGCAACTGCACCCCCAGCCCCTGGGTGTTCTCATAGGTGGTGCCGCCGTAATACAAATCGCCGCGACCCACGATGGGGAACTGTTCCTCCACCTCAGACAGACGGGTATAAGACAGACCGGCGTATTCTTTGAGGCTGACAGCCAGACGCAGGAACACCTTCGATGCCAGGCGCGCCTCCATATCCAAACCGAGAAGGGCGCCAATCTGCCCGGCGATTGTGAAGTCTGCCTTGCTCCCCGGTCTCTCCGGCACCGCCGGGTAAAAACGTTGGACTCTGCGCTCGCCGGAAGTGAAGCTACCCTCCCGCTCGGTATACGCCTGCACCGGCAGAACTACATCGGCAAGCTTGGCGGTGTCTGTCAGGAAAAGCTCCTGCACCACCAGAAAATCGCCGGTCTCTACCAGTGTCGGATCGTCCCCGGCGGGGTCTGCGCCCACGATATACAAAGCCCGAGCCGATCTCATCGCTTGCGCCAGGTCTGGCATTGGACGAAAGCCGATATCCCAGGCGCCTTGATCGTTGGCGCGCTGCCAGACCCCAATCAAGCCGTTATTGGGACGACCAACATGATTGGTGGTGATCAGCAGATTGGCGCAAGCCTGGGCTAACGCCTGGGAGGTCGCCAGGCTGGTGCCTTCGCTGCCGAATAAGATCACCCCATTCTCAGCAGCCGCGAACGCTTTTGCCGCCGCCTCGAGTTCGGGGCTGCGCCCCAGGGCTTTCACAGTCTCGGGTAAATCGGGGCGTTTGGCAGACAGGCTATTGACCATGGCTAAAACAGCCGCGGCTTCGGAACCATAGGCGTAGCGCAAAACGTGGCTGGCGAACTTATCCAGTCGGGTGGGGCGAGGGTTGAGGACAATGAGGGTCGCGCCGCGCTCAGCCGCCTGTTTGACCCGCAACCACCAGATGGGGGCTTCTTCATGCAAATCGGACGCCACCACCAGGATGGCGCTGCCAGTCCCCATATCGGCGAAGTTGGTGCCTGGCGCAACTCCAATCCGGCTTACCAGGTCTCCCCCAGCCATGTGGGTATAGAGCGCAGATTTTCCGCCGAGGCTGGTGGTGAGCTGATGTAAATTGAATAAGTCCTCATTGGAGAGGCGACCACTGGCAAGGGTCAGCAGACCATCTCCTGCCTGGCGGAAGCGGTCGGCGACCAATCCCAGAGCTTCCTCCCAGGAGGCTGGCGTCAACTCTCCATGTTTACGCACCAGGGGTTGGCTCAACCGATGCGGGCTTTCGGTGTAATGGTACCCAAAGCGCCCTTTGTCGCAAATCCAGATTTCGTTCACGGCTTCATTCTGGCGGGGCATCACCCGCTTGATCACCCAGCGTCCGCCTGCCTTTGCTTCGCGGCGGACGTTAAAGGTGATGTTGCATCCCACAGGACATTGGGCGCAGATAGAAGCGGCGGCGTTGAGCTCCCAAGGGCGCGCCCCAAAGCGAAAATCGGCGGTGGTGAGAGCGCCAACCGGGCAAATATCGGTGGTGTTACCGGAGAAGATCGAGTCGAACCCCGGTTCGGAGTAGGTGACAATCTCAAGCGAACGCCCCCGCTGGTAAAAGCCGATTACCGGGTCGTCCACCACTGCTTCCTGGAAGCGTACGCAGCGGGCGCACTGGATGCAGCGCTCTCGGTCGAGGAAAATCAGTTCTCCCAGCGGCACGTGCTTTGCCAGATGAATCTTATCGTCGTAGATGAAGCGGCTCTGTCCCGGACCGAAGCCCATGGTCAGATTCTGCAGCGGGCATTCACCGCCCTTGTCGCAGATTGGGCAATCCAGCGGATGAGAGGTGAGCAGAAATTCGAGGATAGCTTTACGCCCTTCTTTCACCTTTTCGGATGCGCCAATCACCACCATCCCTTCGGCAACCGGTGTGGTGCAGGCGGTCTCCAGTTTCGGGGAGAACACCACCCGGGGGGAGCCGTCCGCCTCCCGCACAGCCTCGCCGGTGGCGCGGTCAATCGCCGGGCGTCCAATCTCCACCAGGCACATGCGACACATCCCCACCGGTTCCATCTTGGGGTGGTAGCAAAACACGGGGATGTCAATGCCGATTCTTTTGGCGGCATCCACCACCAGCGTCCCTTCAGGAACGGTTACCTGTTTTCCATCAATCGTCAATGTGACCAACTTTGCCATCCATGACTCCGCTTTGCGCGTGTTCTACACTCGGTGTTGTCCAGCAACGGTTGTGCCGGGGGGTCAATCCGCCGGGACCGGGAGTTCCTCAGCCGCAGCCTGGGTCGCGCCGACCTGAGCTTCAAAATCGCCCTTGAAACGTTCAATGCCCGAGAGGACAGCCTCAATCGAGAATTCGCCTAAGGCGCAGAGGCATTTCCCTTTCATCTGGGATGCGACATCCTTGAGCAATTCCACATCCTCCCAGGTCGCAGCGCCGCCGGCGATGCGCTCGGTCAGATGCATCATCCAATATGTGCCTTCCCGACAGGGCGTGCATTTTCCGCACGATTCATGTTTGAAGAAATGAATCGTCTTGTTTATCAGCCAGGGGATGCTCACCGTATCATCTATGATGATGAGCGACGCCGACCCCAACGCGGCGCCAACATTGGGCACGCTTTCGTAATCCATGGGAGTGTCCAACGCCTCGTCGGTGGCGATAATCAGGGAAGAAGACGCCCCCGCGGGCATGATGGCTTTTATCTGGCGCCCTTCCGGGATACCGCCGCCATGTTCATAGATGAGCTGGCGAAACGTGGTTCCCAACGGCAGTTCGTAATTCCCGGGGCGGTTAATTCGACCTGAAAGACAGAAGATTTTAGTGCCTGGGCTTTTTTCAGTGCCGTATTGGCGATACCAGCTTGCCCCATTGGCAACAATCAGAGGTACGTTGGTTAAGGTCTCAACGTTATTGACAACGGTTGGTTTGCCGAAAAGCCCGTACGAGGGGGGGAAGGGTGGGCGCAAGCGCGGCTGACCGAGTTTGCCTTCCAGCGACTCGAGCATGGCGGTCTCCTCGCCGCAGATGTATGCGCCCGCGCCAAGGTGGGTATAAATCCTCAGGGAATAATCTGTACCGAAGAGGTTGTCCCCCAACAGACCGCTGGCGTACAGCTCGGCGATACGCTGATCGAGCTGATGCGCAATCTGCCAGAATTCACCCCGCAGATAAATATAAGCGACATTCGCCTGGACCGCGTATGCGGCGATGGCGACGCCTTCCAGGAACTGAAAGGGGTTGTTTTCCATGATTTCGCGGTCTTTGAAGGTGCCCGGTTCGGACTCGTCGGCGTTGGCGACCACATAGTGAGGCCAATTGTGCCTGTCCACAAACGCCCATTTCATCCCGGTGGGAAAGCCGGCGCCTCCCCGTCCGCGCAAGCCCGAAGCCTTGACCACCTCGATGACCTCTTCGGGCTTCATGGATGTCACCGCTTTGTAAAACGCCTGAAAACCATCGTTCTGGCGGTACACTTCCAATTTGCCCAGGTTGGGTATTTCTCGATGTCGAAGAAGAATGTATTGACTCATTTTCTCATACCAGTCAGGTGTTTGATGCTAAGGTGAGCCTCTGCTCGGTCGCCTGATCAACGTTCCCGCTTCCGAAGTGTGTCTATATAGGAGAGAGCGCTTTCAACCGTTTGATTTTCGTGGTACTCCAAACCTGCGCCAGTCTGAACCTGAAAAAGCGGGGCTTTATCGCAGCCAGCTAGACACATCACCTTTTCCACAGTCACCAAGCCGTCCGGTGTGGTCTCGCCAACCCGGATACCCAGGTTCTCACATAACTTCTCCAGGAACTCTTCCGCGCCGCGCAAAGCGCAGGGCAGGTCGGTGCAAACCTGAATGCGGTATTTGCCCCCGGGCTGGTCATAGTAGAGCGTGTAGAATCCCACGATAGAAGCCACTTCGGTCGGCGTGAGTTCCAGTATCTGAGCAATGTCATTCATTGACTGCCGGGTGATATAGCCCGTCTCGCGCTGGGCAAGATAGAGGAGAGGCATCACCGCAGCCCGCTTTTGCTCTTCAGGGTATTTTGCCAGGATGGCTTGAATTTCGTCTGCGTATTTTTCTTCCAGATGGTTCACCGGTCAACATCTCCCAGAACGATGTCAATGGTCCCAATCAGGGCTATCAGATCTGCCACCAGGTGACCTTTGGATAACAAGGGTAAAACCTGCAGATTCACAAAAGAGGGCGTACGCCAGTAGACTCGGTAAGGTTTGGGTCCTCCATCGCCTTCCAGATAGACGCCCAGCTCGCCGCGAGGCGACTCGACGGCGACGTACACTCCCCCTTTGGGGGCGGGAAAGCCCTCGGTCCAGAGCTTGAAATGGTGGATGACCGCCTCCATACTGGTGCCCAATTCTGAACGCGGCGGTGGGACAAATTTGCGGTTGTTGCTGCGCACAGGTCCGTAGGGCAGTTTATCCAGGGCTTGCTGGACGATGCGCAGCGACTGACGCATCTCTTCGATGCGCACCAGATAACGGGCGTAAGTATCGCCCTCGGTCTGGGTGGGGATGTCGAAATCGTATTGCTCGTAACCCGAGTAGGGCTGGGCTTTGCGCAGGTCGAACTTGACGTTTGAGGCGCGCAGCGATGGTCCGGTAACTCCCCAGCGGATGGCATCTTCCTTTGAGAGCACCCCAATCTTCACCGTGCGTTCTTTGAAAAGGGGGTTTTTGGTGAGCAACGCCTCGTATTCGTCTATCCGTGCCGGGAATATCTTCAAGAAGTTACGTACGGCATCCTCGAATTCAACCGGGACATCCCGCCACAAGCCGCCTGGGCGAATGAAGGTCGCCATCATGCGCTGCCCGCCGCACATCTCGATAATATCCAAAATCATCTCACGTTCGCGAAAACAGTAAAGAAAGACAGACATCGCCGCCAGGTCGAGGGCATGCGTCCCCAGCCAGACCAGGTGCGAGGCGATGCGTTGTAGCTCGGTGAGGATGACTCGAATCGCCTGGGCGCGGGGCGGCACATCTAAATCAACCAGCTTTTCTATCGCCAGGCAGTAGACCAGATTGTTTCCCACCGTGTTGAGATAATCCAGGCGGTCGGTCATCACCGCCGCTTTCTCATATGTCTTGGCTTCCATATTTTTCTCAATCCCGGTGTGGAGGAAGCCAATATCGGGTATGCAATTGATCACATTTTCGCCATCTAACTCGAGCAGCAAGCGCAAGACGCCATGCGTGCTGGGGTGTTGTGGACCCATATTGAGCAAGACCGTGTCGCCTTCAATCGCCCGGTCTGATATGAGATGGCGGAGTTCGTCCAATGTCACTTCGTTTTTTTCGAACATAGTTCTCTCACAATCCAGCGTTGCTACCGTTCAGGTCTGGCTGAACACATCCGACCAGGGTAACCTCGGGGGTTCTCGGCGCGGTCAGTTTATTCTCGCGCATAGGGTTTGCGACGGTCAATTTCATCATAATTGAAGCTGAACTGGACTTCTTCATATCCGAGCGGGTAATCTTTGCGCAGCGGGTGACCTTCCCAGTCGTAAGGCATTAAAATCCGGCGCAGGTCGGGGTGACCTTCGAAGCGGATGCCGAACATATCCCATATCTCACGTTCGTGCCAGTTGGCATTGGGATAGACCGTGGTGATCGTGGGCAGGGAGGGCTGGTTGCCGTTTACCGGAACCCGTAAGCCCAGGCGCAGGTTGCGGGTAAGCGAATATAACTGGTAAATCACATGGAAGTGTGGTTCCTGCTGCGGCCAGTAATCCACGGCAGTTTGGGCGGAAAGCATCTCGAAGGAGAATTCATCCCGCAGGGTGAGGCAGACCTGGGCAATCTTCTCCGCAGGCGTCATCAGGCTGACCTGCTGGCGGAATTCGATAGGCTCAACCCCATACCGCTCAATTAGCGCCGAAACAATCGTCGAAAGATCATCGTTCATCGCATGCTCTTTGTTTTTAACTTTATCCAGGGTCGGGAATTTCAATTGGGTGGACTCAAGCCCAATCCTTGATTTTTTCACCGCGCACCTTCTCATGCAGGGTCAGAATCCCGTGGATCAATGCCTCGGGGCGCGGCGGGCAACCAGCGACATACACATCCACCGGCACCACCTCATCCACGCCAGGCACAATGGCATAGTTGTTGAATACACCTCCGCAAGAAGCGCAGTCGCCCATGGAGATCACCCATTTTGGATCGGGCATCTGATCGTACAGGCGGCGCAGAACGGGAGCCATTTTACGGGATACCCGTCCGGCAACGATCATCAGGTCGGATTGGCGCGGGCTGGCGCGCATCAGCTCCATCCCAAAACGGCTCATGTCGTAATTGGACGCCTGAGCAGACATCATTTCAATCGCGCAGCAAGCCAGACCAAAGAGCATAGGCCACATGGCGTTTGTCCTGGACCAGTTCACCGCTTGCTCCAGCTTCAGCGTGACAACCCCCATATTGCCGAGCTTTTGTTCTATTCCCATTCCAGAGCTCCTTTCTTCCAGGCATAAACATACCCTACCACTAAAATAAAAACAAAGATTCCCATCTCGATCAAGCCAAATAAACCCAGGCTCCGGAAGACAACCGCCCAGGGCAGGAAAAAGACCACCTCGATGTCGAACAGGATAAACAGTACCGCCACCAAATAAAAACGAACCGGCATCCGTCGAGTGCCAGGTCCGAATGGCGTCATCCCAGATTCATAGGGGGATAATTTGCGTTTGGTGGGGCGGCGCGGTCCAAATAAATGCCCGATAATCACGACAAGCACTGCAAGACCTGTAGCGAGAACCAATAA
>JBBIPD010000003.1:15453-29527 GCA_037443025.1 Chloroflexota bacterium | reverse complement strand
CGGGCTGGTAACGCTCATCAGGGCGAATCGCCAACGATTTCTCAATCACTGCCGCCAGCCGCCTGGAAACCCGAGGGTTGTGCTTGCGGATGGGCGTCAATACCGCCTGATCCATGGCGCGCGCCAGGGCGTCTTCCGGAATGACACCGGTCAAACCGGCGTATAGAGTAGCCCCCAACGAAAAAAGGTCAGAACGGTGGTCGGTGCGCGCCGTCCCGTATTGCTCTGGCGGCGAATAGCCCGGGGTCATGGCGCGCGCCCCGGTCGTGGTTGCCTGATCGCTTTGAATCATCTTCGCCAAACCAAAGTCCACCAGGAAAATTTGACCGTTGGGGGTGATTTTGACATTTCCCGGCTTGATATCCCGATGAACAATTGGCGGATTGCAGGACTCGAGATAGCTGAGCGCATCACAGATTGCTGCGCCGATCATGATGGCTTCTTCGTCCGAGAGCACACCGGTGCGATCCATCCTCTGGCGCAGATCTTCCCCCTCAATATAATCCATCACCAGGTACTGACCCCTGCCTTCAATCACAAAGTGATCGGTTACCCGGGTCAGGTTCGGGTGGCGCAGGGTCGCCAGGATGACCGCCTCACGCCGAAACTGGCGAGCGTACTCTTCGGTGGTGAAGAGATTTTCCTTCAGCGCGACATCCACACCCAAATTCTCGTCCACAGCACGGTAGACAGATCCCATGCCGCCTTGACCCAGAATTTCTACCACACGGTAACGAGAATTAAGCAGGGTGCCGGGTTCTAGAGCCATAATTCCGATACTTATCGCTAGGACTGCCGATCAACCCATCAACCTAAAAACCGAGACGAAAGAGGTTAAATATCCAGATTCCTCACGTCGCGGGCGTGGGTTTGGATAAACCGGCGACGAGGGGGTACAGCAGACCCCATCAGCATATCAAATGTACGATCGGCTTCTGTGGCGTCTTCAATGGTAACTAAAAGTAAGGTTCGCCGGGCAGGATCCATGGTGGTTTCCCAAAGTTGATCCGGGTTCATCTCACCCAATCCCTTATAGCGAGAGATGCTCACTTTATCTGCATCCTTACCCAGTTCTTTTAGTATACGATCTTTTTGCGCCTCAGAATAGGCATAAGTCACCTGAGACCGGTTTACAATTCGGTAAAGTGGGGGTTGGGCGATATATAGATGACCTTCTTCGATTAGAGGCTGCATATAGCGGAAGAAAAAGGTGAGCAGCAGGGTGCGGATATGGCTGCCATCCACATCGGCGTCGGTCATCACCACCACCCTCCCGTAGCGTAAGCCTGAGAGGTCGAAAGTCTCACCTACACTGGTGCCCAGGGCGGAGATGAGCGCTTTCACCTCATTGTTTGCCAGGATTTTATCCAGCCGAGCCCGTTCCGTATTCAAGATTTTGCCCCGTAAGGGAAGCACCGCTTGAAAATGCCGATCTCGCCCTTGCTTGGCGCTTCCGCCAGCAGAGTCGCCCTCAACGATGTACAGTTCGGTCTTCTCCGGGTCGCGCTCCGAACAATCCGCCAGTTTGCCCGGCAGGGTCAGGCTCTCCAGGGCTGATTTGCGAATCACCAGATCCCGCGCTTTACGGGCAGCATCTCTGGCGCGGGCTGAAGTCAGACATTTTTGGACAATGGCTTTACCCGCCGCCGGATTTTCTTCCAGGAAAGAGCCGAAAGCCTCGCCCACAACCTGCTGCACGAACGACTGCACTTCGGGGTTCATCAGCTTGACCTTGGTCTGGCTTTCGAACTGGGGGTCGGGGTGTTTGATGCTGATGATGGCAGTCATCCCCTCGCGAGTGTCATCTCCGGTGAAGTTCGGGTCGCTGTCCTTAAGCAGTCCGGTGCGACGAGCATAGTCGTTGATGGTGCGGGTGGCGGCTGCCCTCAAACCGGTCAGGTGCGTCCCTCCATCAACCGTATTGATCGTGTTGGCAAAGGCGTACACCGATTCGGCGTAAGCATCGGTGTATTGGATTGCCGCGTCCACCGTGATGCCATCCATTTCCTTTTCGACATGCATGACCGGATGGAGCACCTCTCGGTTACGGTTGAGATAGCGGACAAAGGAGGTAATGCCGCCTTCGAAATAGAAGGTCATCTCTCTATCCGAACGCTCGTCGCAGAGATAGATGGTAACCCCACGGGTGACAAAAGCCATCTCCCGAAAGCGCTGAACCAGGGTCTCAAAGCGATAGTCAACGTCTTCCTTGAATATCTGTTTGTCAAATTTGAAGGTCGTTTGCGTCCCGGTGTCTTCTGGATTGACTTTCCCGATAACCTGTACCGGACCGGTGGGATAGCCACGCTCATAACGTTGAAAGTGCAGTTTTCCTTCACGACGTACGCGCACCTCGCACCATTCAGAGAGCGCATTCACGGCGGAGACCCCAACGCCATGCAGCCCACCCGAGACTTTATAGGATCCGCTGCCAAATTTGCCTCCGGCATGTAACATGGTCATCACCACTTCCAATGCCGGCTTTTTCATCTGGGGGTGAATGTCCACGGGGATGCCGCGTCCGTTATCAATCACGGTGACGCTGCTATCCGGATGGATATACACCTCAATCCGGTCACAAGCTCCAGCCAGCGCCTCGTCAATCGAGTTGTCCACCACCTCGTAAATCAGATGATGCAAAGCCTTAATATCGGTGCCGCCCACATACATCCCTGGGCGACGGCGAACAGCCTCGAGCCCTTCCAGAACTTGAATATCCTTGGCTTCGTATGAATAAGTTTCGCCTTTAACCACAACGTCCTCCAAACTACACGTAAATCAGCGTCACTTGTTTTATGACGCTTCCTGCCGGTCCCATCCTTGTCAGAAAATCACGCGCTTGACAAAAATGCGCTCTGTTGAATCAGCCTTTGCAACCAGCGGTTTGCATCCCTGTAATAAACAAAACTCGCCGCAATCAGCCCGGTGGCGATGAACGCATGCCCAAACAACCCTACCAGCGCCAGCCAGGAATCCTCGCCCGGTATTTGCCACAGAATCGAGAGACCCTCATCGAGTACCAGGAGGATGATAAAAAACAAGACCGTCTTCGCCATTGTCGCTCGCGTGATGCGAATACTATCCCGTAAGGATATTAACACCCGGGATTGATATAAAAAGACCCCATGAGGCGCGAACGCAAATGGGAGCAGAATCCACAGCGCTATCCCGGCAAAAATCCATAGACCGATTTGCCCCAAAGGCAGCGCCCCCATTGCCGCCAGTGAAATGAGACAACTAGCTGGAACACTGAGCGCAACCATAAAAATCACCAGCAGCAAAGCCAGTAATATCGTCCGCTTCGTCGTTTTCAACCAACCCGTCAATATTTGCGGTACAGAGAGTTTCTCGGTGGCGATTACCTGGGCAATCATGCCAAAATAGAATGCGCCTAACCCTAATCCAATCAGGGTGAATAGAATCCAGAGCAAAGCAGCAACCCCCAGGGAAGGCACTTGCCAGCTTGCCGGTTCACCCAAAGGAGTGGTCAGAGGCTGGCTGGTGACCATCAGGCTGGGTATCCCCACCGGATAAGTTCGCAAAATCGAAAAAAAGTTCAACCTTTCCACCAGAATTGACCAAAATTGGTTGCTGAACTGCATCAGGTCTGCCATCTCCCTGTTGCTCACTCCAGCCTGGTCCCGCATATCGGTAACCATCCGTTGAATCAATTGATCAAGGCGCAGATGGGGACCAAACCAGAGCAGCAAATCCAACGATACCGGCAACAACAGCAAGCCGATATGATTGGCGGTCGCGTCAAAACCAGCCATCAGAGAGCCCATCAGGCTGGGAGGGGCAGGCATTGCCTGTGCTTTAACATTTTTCATGCTGGGTCTGATTTTACCATATGGGTATGATCAAAGACTCGCGGGTAAAAATATAATTGACATTTCCTTAATCTATGCTAGACTTTGATTGTTCGTTCGCTGAGCCGCTCATCTGCCAGGAGATTCTGCACTTTAACAGCGGTAAAAAATCTTCCGAAAATCTGATCAATTACCTTGACCTGATGCGCCCTTATCGGTACAATCAAAAAGTTAAGCGGGCTCCGTTTTCTGGTAACCTCAGCAACCAATCACGACAGGTAAATCCTTAAGACAGCGACCTTTTAATATTAAGGGTGTTTTACTTGTCGTCACACAGTGTGACAAAGGAGGTGAGATATAGAGGAAACAGCATGTGAGATATGTTCTTGCGGTTCGTCAATCTGGAAACCAACCTTTCATGAAACCTACACACCAAGGAGAAGAGGAAGATGTCTAAGAAACTGTTTCTAGTGATTTCTATGCTGCTGATAGCGAGCCTGGCACTGGCTGCCTGCGCTCAGCAACCAGCGGCGCCAGCCCAAACCCAAGCCCCGGCTGAAACCCAACCCCCCGCTCCCGCGGCAGAGCCGATCAAAATCGGTTTGCTCTCCCCGCTGACCGGCGCAGTACCCACCTTCGGTCAATCGACCCGTGAGGGGGTTGAGCTGGCGGTCAAGGAATGGAACGCCAAAGGCGGTATTCTCGGACGCCAGATTCAGTTGCTGGTGGAAGACAGCCAATGTGAAGCCGACCCCGCGGTCAACGCTGCCAACAAGCTGATTGACCAGGATGGCGTCAAATTCATCATCGGCGAAGTGTGCTCCAAAGCCTCCATCCCTGTCTCTGAGATCGCCAACGCCAAGGGCGTGATCCAGATCAGCCCCACCTCCACCAACCCTAGCGTGACCCAAAACCAGGACGGCAGCACCAAGGACTATATCTTCCGCGCCTGCTTCATTGACCCGTTCCAGGGTTTTGCCATGGCGAAATTTGCCTATGGCAAGGGCTATAAGACCGCGTTCGTCATGTACGACCAGGGCAACGACTACACAAAGGGTCTGGCTGAGAACTTCGAGAAAACCATCCAGGAATTGGGCGGTCAGATCATCGGCAAGGAAACCTACACCTCCACCGACACCGACTTCTCAGCCATCCTGACCAAGGTCAAGGACAGCGGCGCCGAAGTGCTCTTCCTGCCCGATTACTACAACATCGTTAACCTGGTTGCTCCCCAGGCGAAGCAACTTGGCGTCACCGCAGTGATGATGGGCGGCGACGGTTGGGATTCGTCAGACCTTGACGTTGCAGCCGCGGACGGCGGATTCTATTCGAACCACTACGACGCCTCCGATCCACGCCAGATCGTCAAGGACTGGCTGCAGCGCTACGGCGCAGAATACAAGGATGCCAGCGGCAACCCCAAGGTTCCTGATGCGTTGGCAACCCTGGCGTATGACGCTGCCAATATCCTCTTCGCCTCGATCCAAAATGCCGGCACCGACGACCCTGCCAAGGTGAAAGATGCCATGGCAAGCGGCAAATTCGAGGCTGTTTCCGGCACCGTGACCTTCGATCAGTACCACAACCCCATCAAGAACGCTGTGGTGATCGGCGTCAAAGACGGCAAGAAAGTAGCGGTCGAATCGGTCGCACCGTAACTTTCGTTTTGTCATACAAGGGGCGGTCTATTTGACCGCCCCTTCACCAATCCATTTATCGGGGTGAAGCATGACCACAACCTCCCTGGCAAAACCAAGCCCGAGCTTTATCGAACTGGTGATCCGTAAGCGTTGGATTGGCAAGATTTTTCTGATTGTGGTTGCTTTGATTGCTCTTTGGAAAATCGTCGTATCTTTTCAAGCCGGTCCAGTCGTCTTCTTCCAACAAGTGATTAATGGTTTGCAATTGGGTTTCGTTTATGCGCTCATCGCCCTGGGTTATACCATGGTGTATGGCATAGTACGCCTAATCAACTTCGCCCACGGCGATGTTTTTATGGTGGGTGCTTTCACAAGCTTTTACGCTATCGCTCGCTTCAATTTACACACCTTGCCTGAGCGAGTTCTTCCCGGTCTCCCAGACTGGTTAAGCACATTCATTGGGGTCATCATCGTCATCCTTATATCCATGATCACCTGCGCCTTTCTGGCGTTCACCATTGAGCGAATCGCCTATAAACCCTTGCGCACTGCACCGCGCATCTCCGCATTGATTACGGCGATTGGCGTCTCCTTCTTTTTGGAGTATTACGGGGCATTGCCTTTCGTCTATACAAACAACTTCATCACCTATAAACGCCCCTTCCCCGTCCAGAACTGGGCGATCAGCGCCCAGGGGATTACTCGCGTCACCGCCGAAACACCTGCGCCACCCCAATCGGTCTTAATCACCAATATTGCTGTCATCATTATCCTTGCATCAATCTTCCTGGTGTTATTATTAAACTTCATTGTGCGCAGGACCCGGATTGGAAAAGCCATGCGCGCCAGCGCCTATGACAAGCCCACTTCTCGCCTGATGGGCATCAATGTAGACGGCATCATATCGGTCACGTTTGCCATTGGAGCCTCTTTAGCAGGCGCAGGGGGTGTGCTGTACGCCATCGCCTATCAGCAGGTCTATGTGTTCATGGGCATCATCCCCGGTCTCAAAGCTTTCGTGGCGGCAGTCCTGGGAGGCATCGGCAGCATCCCCGGCGCATTTGTGGGCGCTTTGATCATCGGGCAGGCAGAGGTGCTCAGTGCGGGGTATATTTCCACCCCGATGCGCGACGCCGTAGCCTTCACCATTTTGGTTCTGGTGCTCCTGGTCCGTCCCACCGGCATCTTCGGCGAACCGACAACCGAGAAGGCATAAACTTATGTTAAAGAAAATATCCCGCGACCAAATCATCTTCTTCGGCGGATCGCTGATTTTCTTCGGCGTCATCCAGGCGCTGCTCAGCCTGGGTATGTTAAACGATTTCTGGAGCACCATCTTTCGTTTGGGCGCTGTCTACGCCATGGTGAGCCTGGGGCTGAACCTGATTTACGGCTTCAACGGGCAATTCTCCCTGGGTCAATTTGGCTTCTACGCCATTGGCGCCTATACCGCGGCGGATATCACTTACCGGTGGTCGGTTGAGAAATCGGCTTTGGGTTTGACTGTGGTTCTCTCGGTGGTCGTCTTAACCGGATTGGCTATCCTGGTGTTACGGCGGGTGTTGGGAAAAATCCGCGGACTTGACGCCCTTTCTGCATTCGCTATCTACCTGGTAGCCGTACTGGCGCTCGCTTATGCTGGCGCCTATCTGGGCATTTTCCTGGCGCCCATCTTCACCTCGGTCCTCGCCGCGTTGCCTCCTGCGTTCGCTCTGCAAATCGTGTACTTCCTGGCAGTTATACTTGCAGCCCTGGTCGCTGCGGAGATCAGCTTCCTGTTTGGTCTCCCCGTTCTGACCCTGGGTTCAGACTATTTTGGCATCGCCACACTGGGATTTACAATCATCGTCAAGGTCCTTTTAGACAACTCTGATACCATGCTGGGACTTGTCGAGATGAAAGGCGCGCGGGGGATGATCGGCATTCCTAAAGTGACCTCCTGGTTTTGGGTGTTTTTCTTCCTGTTCCTGGTGGTGCTGGTCTTACGCAACCTGCTCCATTCCAGCTTTGGACGCGCCATCGTTTCAGTGCGGGAGGATGAGATTGCAGCCAAAACGATGGGGATTGATGTGGCGAATTATAAAATCCTCACTTTTGTAATCGGCAGCCTCATCGCCGGACTGGCTGGAGGGGTGTACGCCCATATCAATGGCTTTCTCCATCCGAATACCTTCAACTTTATCAAGTCTTTTGACCCAATGATTATCATCGTGCTGGGTGGATTAGGCAGTCTGACCGGCTCAATTGTTACCTCGTTTGTCTGGATATTGCTGCTGGAAGGGGTGTTGCGCCTCGTCCTGCCGACGGGATTCGAAACCTGGCGTTACGTGGTCTACCCGCTCATTCTCCTGATCATGATGCTGGTACGACCCAAGGGCTTGATGGGGGAGTACGAATTCCCCTTCTTACGTCAGGTTCTTCCGCCCATGTACGCCAAATCCGCCCCCGCCTCCGGTAAAGCCGCCAATCTCATCTCAGGGCAGGGCGGCAACCTGGAATCTCCTTCTTCTCAGGAGGTGGCATAAATGAGCACAACCCCTGAGTCAAATGGAAACAAACCCCTTCTGGTTATCAAGGATCTCAGCATCCAATTTGGCGGTCTGCGCGCGGTGAATAATTTCTCTTTGACTCTCAAGCCGCATGACCTGCAGGGGCTGATCGGTCCCAATGGCGCCGGCAAAACGACCGTGTTTAATATGATTACCGGTATCTATGAACCTACCGCAGGTGAAATCATCTTCAACGACATCCCGATTACCGGTTTGCAACCCCACGACATCAATCAGCTTGGGATTGCCCGCACATTTCAAAACATTCGCCTGTTTCCCAATCTGACCGTATTGGATAACGTGCGGATTGCCTATCACACCCATGTTGAGTACAGCATGGCAGATGGCATCTTCCACAACCGCCGATTCGCCAGAAATGAGAAGGAGTTGACGCAACTGGCTCAGGAGTTCCTGGGCGTCTTTAATATGCAAGACCGCCAGGGCGAAATTGCCAAGAACTTACCCTACGGCGAGCAACGCCGTCTGGAAATCGCCCGCGCTCTGGCAGCAGAGCCGAAGTTGCTATTGCTGGACGAACCCGCCGCCGGCATGAACCCGGCAGAAACCCAACAATTGATGGAACTGATCCATTTCATCCGCGAGCGTTTCAATCTGACCATCCTTTTAATCGAACACCAGATGCGGGTGGTGATGGGTATCTGCGAACACATTACCGTAATGGATTTTGGCGAGGTGATCGCCAGAGGCAGCCCAAGCCAAATCCAATCGGACCCCAAGGTCATCGAAGCTTATCTGGGACCAGGCACAGCCGCTTTGACAGAAAAATTCCGTCGCAGGCGAGAGGGATGAGGCATGGCTGCTTCAAACGCCTTAAGAATGCTTGAAGTAGAAGATCTGAACGTCTATTATGGCGCAATTCACGCCTTGAAAGGCATCGATTTTTATCTCAACCGGGGTGAAATTGTCGCTCTGATTGGCGCAAACGGCGCGGGGAAAAGCACAACCCTGAACACAATCTCTGGGCTTCTCCGCCCCCGCAAAGGCAGAATAATTTTCGAAAATGAGGATATCACTCAAACCTCAGCCGATCAGATCGTTCAAAAAGGGATCGTTCAAGTGCCGGAGGGGCGAAAAATATTCGCCACGCTGACCGTAGAAGAAAACCTGGAGATGGGCGCTTTCACTCGCAAGGATAAGGCAGAGATAAAGCGTTCGATGGAGAATGTCTTCCAGCGCTTCCCACGTCTGGCAGAACGCCGTTCGCAATTGGGCGGGACGCTTTCCGGCGGAGAGCAGCAGATGCTCGCAATTGCCCGGGGGTTAATGTCACGACCGCGCCTGATGCTTCTGGATGAACCATCCATGGGTCTGGCTCCCCTATTGGTGGAGCAAATCTTCAGCATCATTCAGGACATTAACTCTCAGGGCACCAGCATCTGTCTGGTCGAGCAAAACGCACAAATGGCGCTCTCCATTGCCGACCGGGCGTATGTGCTTGAAACAGGGCGCATCGTGTTGGAAGGTACAGGGCTAGAACTGCTCCATAACGAAATGGTGGTGGAAGCCTACCTGGGTGGACATTAGAACGCCTGGGCGGAGGAACTATGTCAACTCTACAAAAAATTCTTCTGTTTATTGTGTTGCCCCTGATTGCTTCCCTTCTTTTTCCTCCCCAACTGATCTTTGGGACATGGTTTGTCCCCCTGATTGCGGCAATTTTTTTCGGCGGTCTGGGTATCCTCCTGTTTCGCGGGAACTCGACCGTGCTTACCCTGAGCATCTTCATCCAGGGCTTGAATGTGATCGTTCGCCTGATGATGTTATTTCCCAGTCTACTTCAACAAGGGCAATTTCGCCCCGACTGGCTTGTTACCAGCGTATTGAGTATCGTCCTCTCCAGTTATCTTTTGCTTCGCCTTGACCGCACCGATGTGCGGGTGACCATGGTGACGTGAGACCGGTACAGGCGGGGAAAAACCCCGCCTGAATATTAATTGACCAGCAATGCCATCCGCAGAAATTATCACAATTGGCACCGAGATACTCCTCGGGGAAATCCTCGACACAAATGCCCAATTCCTGGCGCGGACACTGAGAGATGTGGGGATTGATCTCTATCGCAAAACCACAGTGGGAGATAACCCTCAACGCATTGCTCAGGCAATTCAGCACGCCATGCAAGGCTGCGATATTATCATCACCACCGGCGGGCTGGGTCCGACTGTTGATGACCCCACGCGGGAAGGGGTTGCTCTGGCGTTTGGGGTTGAGACCAAATTTCACCCAGAGCTATGGGAACAAATCCTGGCTCGTTTTCGACGTTTCAATCGGGAACCCACCGAGAACAATCGTCGCCAGGCGTACATCCCAGAAGGGGCGATTGCGGTAGAAAACCCGGTCGGCACTGCGCCGGCTTTTATCTACGAAGGTGAACGTTCAACGGTTATCTCGCTACCGGGTGTGACGCGCGAGATGGAATATCTGATGAAGAACGCCATTCTGCCATATCTGCGTCGCAAGTTCGAGCTGAGGGGGATAATCAAAGCCCGTAACATCCATACCGCCGGAGCTGGAGAATCGCTCATTGATAATCTCATCGGCGATTTGGAGGGGTTGAGCAACCCCACCGTGGGCTTGGCTGCCCACTCCGGACAGGTGGATGTGCGCATCACCGCCAAAGCCGAATCTGAAGCCGAGGCAGATAGGCTCATCCTGCCGGTTGAGAACCTGGTACGTCAAAGGCTCAACGAATGGATCTACGGGGTTGATGAAGAAACCCTGGAAGCTGTCGCCCTCGATGCGGTAGAAAAGCGAGGCTGGACATTGGCGGTGGTGGAAGCGGGGCTGAGTGGGAATCTGATTCGCCGCCTGGCTGGTGCAGGAAAGGCGTTCCTGGGCGGAGAGTCCCTGCCTGAAATCTCATCCCCGGAAACATTGCAAACAGCCACCGAGGCATACCGCCGATGGCGCAAGGCTGAAGTGGGGTTGGGGGTGACTGTCATGCCAGGGAACGAAAAACAGGAGGTGTTAATCGTCCTCATCACCCCGGATGAAGCGCGCCATTTCACCCGTCCCTATGGGGGTCCACCGGAGTACGCCCCACGCTGGGCTGTTCATCATAGCCTGGATATCCTGCGCCGGATATGATGAACGAGTCAGCCGCTGACAAGAAAGGAATTACGTGAAAAAACAAGCAGATCTCATCCTTACCAATGCCATCGTCCTGACCATGGACGAAAACCTGACCCAATATGAACCGGGTGCCGTCGCCGTCAAGGGGGAGAGTATCCTGGCGGTGGGTCAGGAGGCAGAGATTAAAGACAAGTACACCGCGCCGGAGACGATTGACTGCGAGGGTAAAGTCTTAATGCCAGGCTTGGTCAACGCCCACACCCATGTCCCGATGACATTGCTCCGCGGTCTGGCGGACGATCTCCGCCTGGACGTATGGTTGTTGGGCTATATGATGCCGGTGGAGCGTGAGTTTGTATCTCCAGATTTTGTCCGTTTGGGAACTTTGCTCGGCTGCGTCGAGTTGATCCGCACCGGGGTGACGAGCTTCGCCGATATGTACTATTTTGAAGAAGACGTCGCTCGCGCCACCGCAGAAGCCGGCTTAAGAGCAGTCTGCTCCCAAACCGTGATGAAATACCTGGCTCCGGATGCGCAATCCTATGAGGAGTCGCTGACAGCCGCCCGAGAATACATCCAGCGTTGGAAAAATCACCCCCTGATTGTCCCTTCCATCGCGCCGCATGCGCCATACACCTGCACCGAAGAGATTTTAAGAGCTACCGCAGCCGTAGCAACCGAATTTGATATCCCCCTCCACACCCACCTGGCAGAAACCGCGCTGGAAGTGGAGAATTCCCGAGAAGAGTTCGGGATGCCTGTGATTCCCTACGTCAAGAAGATGAATATCTTCGACGCCAAGGTGCTTGCAGCTCATTGTGTTCACATTGACGAAGGGGAGATGCTCACCCTGCTTCACCACAAAGCCGGGGTGGCGCATAATCCTTCTTCCAATCTCAAACTGGCTTCGGGTTTTGCCCCGGTCAGCAAGATGATCGAAACCGGCTTGAATGTCGGCATCGGTACAGATGGACCTGCATCGAACAATGACCTGGATATGTTCGAGGAGATGCGCCTTGCAGCCTTTATTGCCAAGGCTTCATCTGGCGATCCAACCGCCATTCCGGCGCAGACCGCCCTCTCGATGGCGACCCGTCTGGGAGCAAAGGCAATGCACATCGGTCACCTGACCGGTTCGCTGGAAGAGGGTAAACGCGCCGATATGATCTTGGTGAGTATAGACCAACTCCACAATACCCCCCGCTTCCGCCGCGATCCAAACGGTATCTATGCCCAGTTGGTGTACGCTTCCAAGTCAACCGATGTCACCGATGTGATGGTCAACGGGAAATGGCTGATGCGCTCGCGCCAGCTAACCACCCTGGAACCCGAAACGTTGCTGGAACAGGCTGCTGAATATGCTCAGCGCTTTGATTACTTCTTGATTCAGCGCGAACAATCCGTGCTTTCGAAGCTGATTGCCATTGGCGGCGCCAGCGAGGCTGAGAGCTTTGAAGTTCAGGTTAAGGTGCGGATATCTGATCCCCAGCCGGTTCTAAAGGCAATTGAAAGCCCCGAAATCGAGATTCTCCACAGCCGCCATTACCATGAGTATGACACCTACTTCTCCTTTGCTGATGCAAGCCAGGGGCACCTGCGTTACCGCGAAGACGAGTTCATCAACGATAAGGGCAAAGTGGATAAAGTTCGTTATCGGCTGACTCTATTGGGTCCAATGCGTGAGCGCCAATATCCAAGCGATGTCCTTCTTTCACGCAGCCGATTTATCGCCCCGGCAACCCACAGCCTGCGCTTCTACCGAGAATACTTCAAACCCAGCGGAGAGACCTTTATCCAAAAAGACCGCCTGCGCTGGCGCGTGCTTTACCAGGGCACGGAATTCTACATCAACCTGGATCACATTGAAATCCCCGATTTGGGATACTTCCTCGAGGTGAAAAGCCGCACCTGGAGTCGCCGCGACGCCGAGCATAAAGCCCTGGTCGCCCAAGATTTGATTGCGGCGCTGGGAGTCTCATCCGAAAATACTGTCCCTCAGGACTACATCGAGATTGTAGAAGCGGTTTAATTGTCGTCTCCTCAGCAACCGGGCTGAAAATACTCGCCTGTATTACCGTCATAAAGGTGTTTTATGGGAGATATCCAGAGTTTTATGACCGATCTTGCGCGCCGGGCAGGACAACTGCTGGCGACGCGATACCATTCAAACAACAATGTGCGTTTCAAATCCGATCGTTCTCTGGTGACCGACGCAGACTTCGAAGCCGACCGCTTAATCACTCAAGCAATCCAGAAACATTTTTTGGGCGAGATGATCCTGAGCGAGGAATTAAACCCCCAATTGGAAAATCAAACAGAAGCAGCTCTCTGGGTCATTGACCCCCTGGATGGCACCACCAATTTTGCCTTAGGACTGCCATTTTGGGGGGTCTCCATTGCCCGCCTTACCGCGGGTTATCCAGAGGCAGGGGCGATTTATTTCCCTTTATTGGATGAACTTTATTTTGCCAGAGAAGCGCATGGGGCTTTCCTTAATGGCAACCCCCTGAAAGTTCAGCCGCCAGACCCAAACAAGCCCTGGTCGTTTTTCTCTTGCTGCAGTCGCACCTATCGGGATTACAATATCAGCCTGAAATACAAGCCGCGCATCCTGGGCTCTGCAACCTATTCGATTTGCAGCGTCGCCAGTGGCATTGCCCTGATCAGTTTTGACGCCACACCCAAAATCTGGGATATCGCGGCTGCCTGGTTGGTGGTCAAGGAAGCTGGCGGTGCCGTCCAGACGCATGATGGCTCCCAACCTTTCCCTGTGAAACCGGGGTTGGACTATAGCCGGCAGATTTTTCCCACGCTGGCGGCTGCGACCCCAGACCTGCTGCGTAAAGCGCAGAATCATATCGTCAAGAAGTAATATCCTCAATTACAAAGACAGGAGATAGATGATGGAATATCGAAATTTAGGAAAATCGGGGCTGAAAGTCTCTGCCCTCAGCCTGGGCGCCTGGGTAACTTATGGCGGACA
>JBBIPD010000003.1:0-15404 GCA_037443025.1 Chloroflexota bacterium | reverse complement strand
ATGCAAGCCGCGTATGCCTCGGGGGTGAACTTTTTTGACAATGCCGAGGTCTATGCAAAGGGCAACGCCGAGATTGTGATGGGCAATGTCATCAAAAAAGCCGGTTGGAAACGCAGCGGTTTGGTGATTTCCACCAAAATTTTCTGGGGCGGAGATGGACCCAATGATAGTGGTCTATCTCGCAAGCACATCGTTGAAGGTCTCGACGCCTCCCTCAAACGCCTTCAGATGGACTATGTGGATCTGCTTTTCTGTCATCGCCCGGATATCCACACGCCGGTCGAGGAGACCGTCTGGGCAATGAACCATGTCATCAACCAGGGCAAGGCGTTGTATTGGGGCACCAGCGAGTGGAGCGCTGCCCAAATCATGGAGGCGTACCCAATCGCCCGCCGGGAGCACCTGATCCCGCCGCTGATGGAACAACCCGAGTACAACATGTTCCATCGTGAACGGGTGGAGAGAGAATACGCCAGGTTGTATCGCGAAATCGGTCTGGGGACAACCATCTGGAGTCCCCTGGCAAGTGGACTGCTTACCGGGAAATATAATCAGGGAATCCCAGAAGGAACGCGCGCCACATTAAAAGGATACGAATGGCTCAGAGAGAAATTCGAGAGCGAAGAGACGAAAAAGAAGCTGGTCAAGGTGCAACAATTGGCGCTAATCGCCAAAGAGCTGGGTTGCAGCCTGGCTCAGTTAGCCCTGGCGTGGTGTTTGAAGAATCCCAATGTCAGCACAGTGATTACCGGCGCTTCAAAGGCATCCCAGGTGGTCGAGAACATGGCGGCGTTGGATGTCGCGCCAAAGCTGACCGAGGATGTGATGGAGCGCATCGAGGCAATCCTGGATAATCGCCCTGAGGGAGAACCCGATTATCGTTAGCAATTTGATTTATCAACGACCGGGATTTCGCAGCTGCAAAATCCCGGTTTTTTTATTGATCAAACCTCCCCTCGCGGCAGCTGGTAATTCGGAGCCTCCTTGGTGATGATGACATCGTGAGGATGACTTTCGATTAAACCGGCGTTGGTGATGCGCACCATGCGGGTCTTGGTTCGCAAATCGTCCAATGTCATTGCGCCCGCGTAACCCATTCCCGCTCGCAAGCCCCCAACCAGTTGATAGACATAATCTCGCAATGAACCTTTATAAGGCACCCGCCCTTCAATCCCTTCGGGAACAAGCTTGCCGCTCTGCCCCTGACCGCTGCCATAGCGATCGCGCCCGAAGCCCTGAATTGCCGCCTGGCTACCCATACCACGGTACTCTTTGAATTGCCGCCCTTCATATAAAACCACCTCTCCCGGTGATTCATCCAACCCCGCCAACAAGCTGCCCAACATGACCGTATCAGCGCCGGCGACAATTGCCTTAACAATATCACCGCTGAATTTGATACCGCCGTCAGCGATGACGGGAATGCCGTACTTGCCCGCTACCCTGGCGCATTCATAAATCGCTGAAACCTGCGGCATACCTGCCCCGGAGATCACTCGGGTTGTACAGATTGATCCCGCGCCCACTCCCACCTTGATTGCGCTGGCTCCAGCTTGGATGAGGGCTTCGGCGCCCTCAGGTGTCACGACGTTTCCGGCAATCACCGGCAAATCAGACCAATGGCGACGAATGCGGTCAATAGCCTCCACAACGCCAGCCGAGTGCCCGTGGGCGGTATCCACCACAACCACATCCACGCCTTCAGAGACCAGCAGGCTGACGCGTTCTTCCAGGTCAGCTCCCACTCCCACCGCTGCCCCAACCAGGAGCCTGCCCTGAGAGTCCCTGGCTGCCGCAGGAAAATCGCGCGCCTTTTGGATGTCCTTGACCGTAATCAGCCCCTTGATGACGCCGTTTTCATCCACTAAAGGCAACTTTTCAATGCGATGCCGCTGGAGGAGTTTTTTCGCATCCTCCAGGGTGATGCCCACCGGAGCTGTGACCAGAGTTTCATGGGTCATAAAGCGGCTGACCGGGAGATCGTAATCCGTTTCCTCCACAAAGCGGATATCTCGGTTGGTCAGAATACCCTTTAAATGTCCCGCCTTATCGGTTATGGGGACGCCGCTGATGTGATAGGTGGACATAATCGCCTCTGCCTCTCTCAGCGGGGCATCGGGAGATAGCGTGATGGGTTCAACAATCATGCCCGCTTGAGAACGCTTGACTTTGTCCACCTCCGCCGCCTGAGCCTGAGGAGACATGTTGCGGTGAATGACGCCAATACCCCCCTCACGCGCCAGAGCAATCGCCAGCCTCGCCTCAGTCACTGTATCCATGGCAGCCGAGACCAGGGGGATGTTTAAGCGAATACTGGGCGTCAGTTGAGCGCTGATATCGGTTTGGCTGGGCAAGACCTCGGCGTAACCCGGAACGATCAGCACATCATCGAAGGTGAGCGCTTCAAATCGATTGAATAACTCTTCGTTCATACGTTCTCCTCATCAGGGCAAAATCATGGCTATCCGATGCCTTATTGGATGGCTACCTATCCTTCATCCGGCTCAACAATCGCCTCCCGAATGGTGCGGGAGAGCAAGCGGGCGCGTTGCGGCGCATCCCCAACATGTTGACCGGCATCCATCAGCAACCGGAGATGCGCTTCATCGAGTACGCCTCGAATAACGTGATCGTTCACAAGATACTCGCTCAACGGGTTTGCTCTGCCGGCTTGCACCTCCTGCCAGGCTGCCATAGCCATCTGTCGCAGACGCTCGTGCATCTCCTGACGATTGGCGCCTGCCTTGACCAACGCCATCAAGACCCGCTCTGTGGCGGCAAAAGGGCTATAGAGAGCAAGGTTTCGGGCAATAGCCGCGCCATTCACCTGCAATCCACTCAGCAGGCGATTGGCGGTAGCCAGCAATTCGTCTGCTATCAAGAATGCTTCGGGCAACAAACTCCGCCGGTTCGCCGAATCATCCAGGGTGCGCTCCAGGAGGGAATGGGCTGCGTTATCCCAGGCAAGCCTCGGCATCTGCGCCAGGGAGCGCGCCAGAGAGTCGATTTTCTCCGCCTGGATTGGATTACGTTTAAAGGGCATCGCCGAAGATCCCACCTGCTTCGCCCCAAAAGGCTCAGAAAGCTCCCCAATCGGAGGCGATTGGAGAATGCGCATGTCAAAAGCAAATTTATATAATGAAGCGCCGAGCCCTGCCAGGGCGCTGACAACCTGGTAATCCTGCTTGCGGGGATAGGTCTGGGTATCCACGGGAAAGAAGGGCAATCCCAACCGTGTGGATAAGCGAGTTTCAAACTCGGATAGATTCTGTACGCCAATCAACTCTGCATACGCAGCACCCGTCCCAACTGCGCCTTTGAAACCCTTACCGCGCAAGTGCCTGCGCTCCCGGCGCAGATTCTCCCAATCCATTAGCAAATCCTGGGCGTACACAGCCAGACGATATCCCAGGGTGGACGGCTCGGCGGGTTGCAAATGGGTGAAGGCAATCAGGGTTAATTCAGCCCAATGATCAATCTGATTTGCAAACAACAATAAGAGGGCGTTGAGCTTCTGTATGACAAGATCGAGCGATTGACGCAGGCGGAGGACATCAGCGTTATCCTCGATGTCGGTTGAAGTGGCTCCCAGATGGATCACCCCTGCAGCGTTTGGGCATTGTTCGGCGAACGCTTTAAGCTCAGCCATTAAATCGTGCTGTATCTCCGCCTCAATTTGGGCAGCCCGAGCCAGGTCAACCCGATCCTGGTTTTCCTTGAGCTCCGCTAGTTGCCCACTGCTGACCAATCCATATTCAGCCTGGACCTCTGCCAAAGCCACCCAAATTTGGCGCCATAAGCGATGCTTATACGCTTCGCTCCAGATACGGCGCATCTCGTCTGAACCATAGCGCCAGGAAAACGGCGATTGATAGAGTTCATAATCAACCATGTTGCGCCTCATTCGAGAAAATCACATTTATGCCGGGAATCCTGTCCGGTTGGAGATCATTGCTCAGTCCGGGCAAATTACGGCGTTATATT
The DNA here is from genome assembly GCA_037443025.1 of Chloroflexota bacterium. Taxonomy (GTDB): domain Bacteria; phylum Chloroflexota; class Anaerolineae; order Anaerolineales; family UBA4823; genus JAQBDA01. The sequence goes on along the minus strand of JBBIPD010000003.1, from coordinate 11,420 downwards.
ATCCATCCCAGAGGATTATTAAAAAACACAGGAGATTTGAATGGTAGAATTATACCCGCCTATTATTTGCAATTCCTTTAGGTAAGCAAACAATATTTGCATTTCTGAGCATAGATGGCTATAATGGATCAATCATCAAATAAGCAGCGATAAAAAATGTCGGATATAGAAACTCACCGGATTACCGAAAATCTCGATCCCCATTCCGCTCCTGGTCAGACCCAACAGCTAACTTCTGGCACTACTTTAGCGAACCGTTATCTCATTCAAAACGTAATTGGAGTAGGAGGAATGGGGGCAGTTTATCGCGCCCGAGATTTGCATTTTCCTAATGTCGTTAAACTTGTAGCCGTCAAGGAAATGATCAACCAGGCTCGCGATGAGCTTGTTCGCAGCACCATCGTGCGCAATTTTGAACGCGAAGCTAACCTGCTCGCCACTTTGGACCACCCGGCAATCCCCCGCATTTACGATTATTTTTCTTACAACGATCGTTCTTACCTGATTCTGGAATATATCAATGGCAAAGACCTGGAAGCCATCTTGAGCGAGACCGAAGGCTTTCTCCCCGAGGAGCGCGTTGTTCAATGGGGAATTGAGCTTTGCGACGTGCTCAGCTACCTTCACAACCACAAACCCGAACCGATCATCTTTCGGGACATGAAACCATCCAATGTGATGATCAACCAACATGGGCACGTGGTTCTGATTGACTTTGGCATCGCCAAGCCCTTTCAGGGTAACCAGCGCGGCACCATGATTGGCACAGAAGGATATTCGCCTCCAGAGCAGTACCGCGGAGAAGCCGGTCATTTTGCTGATATTTACGCTTTGGGCGCTACACTCCATCATCTTCTTACCCGGCGCGATCCGCGCCTAGAGCCGCCCTTCTCGTTTTCAGAACGCCCCATCCGCCAAATCAACCCCGCGGTATCTCCAGAAACCGAGGAAACCATCAACAAAGCCCTCCAATATGATCCCAAGGATCGTTTCCAATCTGCAGAGGAAATGAAAGAGGCTTTGTTGAACGTCGCTCGCGATACGGGCATCCTGACCAAAATCGCCCTGACCAAGTCGGTTGTCAGAGTTGAAGGCGAGGCGGTAAAACCTGTCTGGGAATTTGCCTGCGAGGATGAAATTCGCGGCACACCGACATTTCATGATGGCGTCTTATACATTGGCTCGTATGATAACAATCTCTATGCCCTGAACGCGGCTACCGGTGAATTCTTGTGGAAATACCCCACCGAAGGGGGGATTGTCACCCGACCCCTCGTCTTCGAAAATAATGTGTTTTTTGGTTCAGAAGATAAACGCCTGCATGTCATTACGGCTCGCTTTGGACGGCTGAATTGGATGTACTATACCGATGGACCGGTGCGCTCTTCCCCCAACATCGCCGAGGGGCATGTCATTTTTGGTTCGGACGACGGATATCTCCATGTTGTGAATACAATCAGCGGCAGGCGCGCCTGGCGCGCCGAGGTAGGCGCCCCCATCCGCTCGACCCCCTTCATCCATAACGATTTCATCTACTTTGGCTGTGAGAGCGGCGAATTTTATTGCATGGATTTCCGCAGCGCAATCAAATGGCGGTTCAAAGCCAAGCGCGCAGTTACATCATCACCCATCGTATCGCACGGCGTCGTGTATTTCGGCTCGGTTGATTCCACTTTCTACGCTCTAGATGCACGCACAGGGTGGGTACTCTGGCGGTATCGTCTCAACAAACCGACAATCTCCACGCCATGCATCGCAGGTGATTACATCTTCACCGGTTCGATAGACGGACAAATCGTCTGCATCGACATCCGGTCCTCTAAAGAGGTTTGGACTTTCAGCGCTGAAAATCAGGTAACGAGTTCACCCATCATTTATAAAGACTCGCTATACTGCGGATCTGTAGATGGGCACTTATACTGCCTGGAGTTCCGCACCGGACGACTGCGCTGGAAATTCCGCACCCAGGCGCCCATCACCGGCACACCACTGGCTGTGGACGACCTGGTCTACATCGGTTCCACCGATCATCGTCTCTACGCTTTACTTGCCTAGCATTGCGCCAAAATCGGGGAGGTAATCACCTGTGAAAGGATTTTTCAAACGAATTTTCACCCACTCTGATAATTCCATCAAAGAACCCGAGAGCAGGTTTTTGTCGAAAGAATTGACGGAAGAGAAGGTAGAGCCGGTGTTTGTAGCGGCAATCAACCCGCCCCAGCTCATGGCTGCCTGCGCTCAATCGGTCGGTATGCAGCGCGAGCACAACGAAGATGCCCTGTTTGCCCTGACATCCACATTGACCACCGATCATACCAACCTGCCCTTTGGTCTATATATCATCGCCGATGGCAAGGGAGGACATCTCCATGGCGAGTTGGCGAGCGCCATTGCCACCCGGGTGATGGCAAGTTATATCATCAATAAACTGATTTCGCCCTTATTGAGCATTAAACCGGGCACTCCCGAAGATTCATTACAGGAAATCATGCAATCAGGCGTCCATGAGGCGCATCGCGCAATCACCCGCCAGGCGCCTGGCAGCGGCACCACGCTGACCGCGATCTTGATTATCGGGGAACAGATGGTTGTCGCCCACGTGGGAGATAGCCGGGCATACGCGGTCTCGTCGGATGGCAAAATGGAAGCGCTCACGCGGGATCATACCCTGGTGAAACGACTCGAGGAATTGGGACAGATCAGCCACGAAGAAGCCAACAATCACCCTCAGCGCAATGTCCTTTACCGCGCTCTGGGTCAGGGTGAACCGTTTGACCCGGATGTAAAGACCTTGCGTCTTCCCAACCAGGGCTATCTGCTCTTATGCTCCGACGGTCTTTGGGGAGTGGTGCCTGAAAATGAAATATCTGAGATTATTACAAGTTCAAGCCGCCTGGACTTTATCTGCCAGGCATTGGTGGATAGCGCTAATGCTGCTGGTGGTCCAGATAATATCAGCGCGATATTAATCCGTCTGCCAGGAACGATGGTCTGAGATGCCCATCCCGCCTGATTATTACGCGATGCTGGGGGTCCCCCGAGACGCCTCTCCTGAGGAAATCCGCCGCGCCTACCATCAGGCTGCTCTGCGTCTGCATCCAGACGTGAACACAGAAGTGGGCGAAACGGAACTGTTCCTGGATATCCAGCGCGCTTTCGAAGTTCTGGCAGACCCGGAATTACGGGCAAAATATGACAAACAGCTTCCGCCCGTAGAGCGTGAACGTCCCCCGTTCGAGATTTACCTGCTCTATAGTCGGAATATCTTGCCTGTAATTAATGAACCTCAGCTTGTTTATGCCTTGGTAAACATCTCTCCCCCTGGATCTGAGGCAGGCTCTGAATATGCCCCGCTGAACGTATGCCTGGTGCTCGATCGCTCCACTTCGATGCAAGGCGAGCGTATGGATACAGTCAAGAACACAGCCATCGAGCTTGTCCGCCAGCTTCAGCCCGGGGATATTCTTTCGATTGTCACCTTCAGCGATCGGGCAGAGGTCATTGTTCCTTCCGATCGGCGCGTGGATCGCAGCGCGTTTGAAACAAAAATTCAGATGATTTCTACCGGCGGTTCCACCGAGATTTTTCGCGGTTTAGAAGCCGGCTACCAGGAAATCCGTGTAAATTACCAGAGAAAGTATATCAACCACATTGTACTTCTGACCGATGGTCGCACATATGGCGACGAGGCTAATTGCATGAAGATAGCCGATCAGGCAGCCGTGCGTGGGATTGGCATCAGTTGCCTGGGTATCGGCGAAGAGTGGAACGATGTATTTCTTGATCAACTGGCGGCGCGCACCGGAGGCACCTGCACCTATATCGCCCGTTCCAGCGATATCCGCCGCTTTTTAAAGGAAAAAATCCTGGGTCTCAGCCGCACATATGCCGACCATGTGCGTTTTGATTTTCACCTGGGTAAAGACGTCGAATTGCGCTACGCGTTCCGATTGGCGCCAGATATTGCCCCCCTGGAAACCAGCTCTCCTATCCAATTAGGCAATCTCCAGAAAGGGAGCACGCTTTCAATCGTCCTCGAGTTTTTGGTACCCCCAATACCGGAGCAAGTTAACCGAGTGGCTCTTGCAACCGGTCAGATTGTCATGGATATCCCGTCGTTATCAACCCCAACCGCTGTGAGCAGGTTGAGACTATTTCGAGAAGCGCGAACCAATCCTGCACCAGAACCGGCTCCAACGGGTATGCTGAACGCGCTCTCTCGGCTGACATTGTATCGCATCCAGGAACACGCCAGCCAGGAAATTTCCAGGGGTAATGTGGAAAGCGCGACCAAATATTTAAATAACCTGGCGACCAACCTCTTCGCTCAAGGACACCCAGAGCTGGCGCGCTCGGTACTTCAAGAGGTCGAAAGGGTTCAAGACGGTCAGAAGGTCAGCGAAGAGGGTAAGAAACGGATAAAGTATGGCACTCGCGCCCTCCTGCTCCCTGCCAGTGCAGATGCCTTCTCTCCGCTCGAGATTTTTGAAGAAGGTGAGGCATGATCATCTGTCCCTCCTGCCATAATCAGGAATTTGTGGGGGCATTATTTTGCAGTGTTTGCGGCGCGCAACTGACCTATCAGACTAAAAGTCCGACCGAAACCGTTCAATATCCAGAGCCAGGCGATCCCTCTGCATCTGCGGCAGAGACCCGGGTGATCTCCCCTTCAGCCGCTCTCTCGTCTCGGGTATCCATAAAAATAAAGGAGACCGGTCAGATAATCCCTCTTGAAGGAAGCGAGGAGTTCACCATTGGGCGGGTCAGCGGCACGCAGCCCATCCTCCCAGATATTGATCTGACGCCTTTCAAGGCTTACCAGGGAGGGGTATCGCGCCTGCACGCCATTCTCCGCATCAAGGGAGAGGAAATCACGATCTCTGACCTCGGTTCCGCAAACGGCACCTATGTAAATGGCGTCAGAATTGCTCCTTATGAACTGGTTCCACTATCAAACGGTGACCTTATCTCTTTAGGCAAATTTCCAATAGAGATTTTCATTCGATAAACGGAGGCTTACGTGCCTTATACGGTAATCCTTCACATACAAAACACCGATCCGGTTGTTGGTGAAGTGGACGATCTGCCAACAGCCTCTGACAACCTGGTGGTACTCAAGAACCCACGTCGGCTGGATGGTAAAGACCTGCATTACCTCTCAGAAAATGTGGTGACGGTCTATTGGCCTATCGATAAACTCAATTTCATCGAGGTCATTGCTGGTAAAGAAGAAGAGGAAATCATTGGGTTTGTCCGGGAGTAATCAATTATGGATTCGCGCATTCGAGATAGACGCATTCTGGTCGTTGACGATGAGGAGCGCATGGTGCGCTTCATCCGCTTGAACCTGGAACACGATGGCTTTCAGGTTGTCGAAGCCTTTCGCGGCGCGCAGGCAATAGACAAGCTGCGCAGCGCGTTGCCTGACCTCATCTTGCTCGATGTGATGCTCCCTGATATTGATGGTTTCGAAGTCCTGCGCATGATCCGCGAGATTAGCTCTGTACCGGTGATCATGCTGACGGCTAAAGGTGAAGAGGATGATCGCGTCCGCGGTCTGGAGTTGGGCGCCGATGACTACATCACCAAACCTTTTAGCCCTCGAGAATTGGTCAGTCGGGTAAGGGCGGTTTTACGCCGCACCGAATCGACTACCGGCGCCATACATGGCTTAATCGAAGTGGATGACCGCCTGAAACTGGACTTTGACCGCCGCGAAGTCTGGGTAGATGGCGAGCTGGTTCAATTGCGCCCAACTGAATATCGCCTGCTCTACCATCTGGTACAAAACGCGGGCTGGGTCGTCACCCACGACCAGCTCCTTGCCAAGGTCTGGGGGTATGAGTATCGCGATGAGCCCCATTATGTGCGCTTGTATATAAACTACCTCAGGAAGAAGATTGAGAAGGACCCCGCCAACCCCCAATATATCCTGACCGAACGGGGCGTTGGCTACCGGTTTGTTGATTTTCGCCGTCAATCTCCCTCCTCGAACTGATTGCATACCTCCAGGCTCAATTGAAATAAAGAATCAAGGCGTCTCTCACAATACTTTAACCAAAGGCATACGTATTTCTTATTCTCAGGGGGTATATTGGTAAACTGTGTTTAACAGCACATTACCGAACAGAATGGAGAGTGCATATGCCAATCTATCGTTTTTATTGTGAACATTGTCAGACCGAGTTCGAAAAGTATCTCCCGTTCAAAGAGCATGCGGATGGGATTGTCTGCCCAAATGGTCATAGCAAAGCCAGACGATTATTCTCGCCCCCAACCATTATTTTCAAGGGCAATGGCTGGTACTCAACCGATCACAGACCAGGGAAAAATACAGGCAGCGATTAGACAGTAATCAATTGACTCCTATCCTACACCCAATCCCGCCAAGAAGTCCTTTCATCTCAATCTTGTCAGCAACGCAGCAATCGGCTATACTCACGGCGTGAAGGAGAGGATAACTGTGACAAAACAACGGATATTACTGGTAGATGACCATGAAGTGGTTCGTTTGGGTCTCAAATCGCTCCTTGACCGACACCCGAACTTTGATGTCGTCGCTGAGGCAAGCACCGCCCGTGAAGCGGTGGAGCGAGTGGCAACCCATTCACCCGATGTCGTCGTGATGGATATCCGCCTTCCAGGCGGTTCGGGGATTGAAGCCTGCGAAGAAATCTCGGAGAAGTACCCAAACACCAAAGTAATCATGCTCACTTCATACGCTGAAGATGAGATGCTTTTCTCCGCCATTCGCGCCGGAGCATCCGGTTATGTGTTGAAACAAATCGGCGGCGAGGACCTGATCAAGGCGATTGAGGCGGTGGGTCGCGGGGAAGCGTTGTTGGATCCGGCGGTTACCCAACGCATCTTTCAAGAAGTGCGCAAAGCAGCCAAAGAGGAAGAAGCGTCAGCTTTCTCAGCCCTTACCCAACAAGAACGGCATGTTTTGCTCCTGGTTTCAGAAGGGAAGACTAACCGGGAAATCGCCAAAGCCCTATTCCTGGGAGAAGGCACTGTCCGCAACTATGTGAGCAGTATCCTGTCCAAATTAGGCGTCAGCAACCGGGCTGAAGCAGCCGCTTACGCCGTGGAACACAACCTGCGCGACTATCTATAATAAATTCAGGCGTTGCGTAACCCCGATTTTTGGGGATTGATGACCAACCAGACGCCAATATCCCCCACTGGTTGAGCAAGCATCTGACCTTTTAAACAGCATTGAATTCAATGCCAGTGGGTGTTCTTTTGACCGAGAACCCCGCCCTCTCCCTCCATTTCACGCGCCGATTGATACATTAACCCCCAAATCCAATCCCCCAGGTAAATATCTACCTCATTCAGTAATAGAATCTGTCTGGCAAGCCGAATCATCGATTCTTTGGTGGAGCTTAGCAATCGAGCGTACTCCTGCAGACGGGTTTCATCTTGACCATCCACCTGGCGCAAAATAGTTCCCAAAGAGGCTGTCTCCAGACTATGCATCGGCGTCCGCCCTGATAAGTTATCCAGGTTCACTCCCCAGCTAATCAATTTCTCTTCCGCATTTGAAAAGATTCGGGCAATTTCATTTTGAAGCTCAGCGCGTTGAGCGACCACCTCCGCCCGGATCTCACGGAGCGCATTGAGGCTGGTTGGTCCAGCCAACACCAGCCTTTCTACCAGCTCTTGCAATGGGGCGGTACTCTCTTCCTCCAGGCAATTCGCCAGCACATCTGCCGCCTGGAGGCGAACAAAAGCTCGTTCCACCATGGACAGAACATATTCCAGGCTCTTGTCAAACATTATTTGGCTCCCGGCGGCATTCAGGACAGGGACATAAAGCTCTCAAATAACCCCAGGTGTAGATGCCAAAATGGTGTCCGTCTTCCCACTCGATGGTCAGTGCGTAAGTTCCCACCGCTTCCAGGTTGCGCATGCGGGTAGCAGGCGTGTCCATATCCGGAAGGGAAAAAACTATGGCATCCGGTTCTGAGCTCATTTTCTCATGTCCGCCGCGGCATTCGGCGCAAGGACATGCGTTGCGGAGCAATGAAAAGGAATAGTTGCTGATATGATTATCATTCCAGACAATTGTCAGTTCACGGGTTTGGCGATTGGCTGTGATGCCTGCAGGTTTGGGTGTGTCCATAAGATTAATCCAGGCTCTTCCTTATCAACAAGATATCTTCACTTTGGTCTCTACCAAGTGTAATCGAATGAACCCTTGTATTTGTTACTTTCATTGAATTGAGTTTGCCGAATTGTCAGTTTCTCGATGTCAGGGGCTTTCTATCACCTTTAAGTAATTCGAAACAGCCCAACCCCGCACAGTTACATCATATGGGGCAACCAGAAACCACCAGGTATATCCATCCACCATCCGTGGTCCATCTTCCACCTGGAAGATCTCTCCTTCTAGACCGAGAAATTTTATCTCGCCATTCAAACCCGGTTCGGTGCGCAGGCGCAACCCATCTCCACCCGTACCCGATATCTGCACAGATACCCCGCTGAATATCTCTCCAGGCGGCGGCGAAGGTGGAATTGACCCCTCCTGCCCTCCTGGAGTGGGTTGAGGGCTTGGCGTGGGGGGAAGTGGGGTTGGGGATATGTACGGAATCACATACAAAACAGCTGTTGGGGGGGCAACATCCCCCGCGTCTGGGCGGACAAGAAAGAACAACAACACGCTTCCACAGAGTAGCCCCAATCCAATGATTGCTGCCCCTGCCAGGACCCAGATATTTATTATTAATCCACGCCCTCCGGGATGTCCATTCATCTTCTTATGGGATTAAGTAAAAAGCCAAACCCAGGATGAGATAAATTGCCAGCAATTCAACGCCTTCCAACCAGTTCGACTCGCCATCCGATGATACCAGAGCCGCGATGAGAACACCCGCAATCAGCGCAATCAGTTCAAACTGGTTGAATATCAGGGTGAGAGGATTGCCAATAAATAAACTGACAAAAACCAAAACCGGCGCCACAAATAATGCAATCTGTAAGCTGGAAGCCAGAGAAATCTCCACACTCAGATCCATCTTATTCTGAAACGCCACCTGCACTGCAACCAGGTGCTCGGCGACATTACCGATGATTGGTATCAAGATGACGCCCAGAAAGAACTCCGACACGCCTAACCGCTCAACCACCAGCTCAACCGCCCCAACCAGGAGCTCGCTGGCGTATGCCACACCAGCGGTTGCCACCACCAGGACAACCAATGATACTCGCAATGACCAATGAGGGGCGTGATGGACAACTTCTGCTTCCTGTAAAGGTGTCTCTAAGGGGTGAGCCTGGCTTCGGTAGCTGAATATTAAACCCAGGGCGTAAAGCAAGATCATCACCCCGGCGACCCCGAGACTCAAGGCTTCGACCTTGATGCTGGTGTCTGGCCCGATGTAATGGCTGAGCAGGGATGGAATCACCAGGGCGATGACCGAAAGAGTCAATAAAATCGCATTATTGCTTGCGTGCCTCTGGTTGAATCTCTGCCATCCATTACGCAAACCTCCAACCACCATGGACATACCCAGGACCAGCAAGAGATTGCCCAAAATGGATCCGGTTATCGAGGCTTTTACCAGCTCCAATAAACCAGCCCGAATGGCAATAATGGTGATAATCAGCTCTGCCGCGTTGCCGAGAGTGGCATTGAGCAAACCCCCAACCCTTGGACCGGTGTAAGCTGCCAGCGATTCGGTTGAGGAGCCAATCAATTTCGCCATCGGTATAACCCCCAGAGCTGACAGGGCAAACACCCACACCTCTCCCCATTCGAATACCTCCGCCAGGGCTGCCAGAGGAATTGCGATACTCAGCAGAAGGAGTGGATCAGAGCGTAATATTTGGAATATCCTTTTCATGTTCGCGCGACGTCTCCATCTCAGGTTTGGTTTGATATATTCTGATTCGTAGCAGCAGGTTCCGGCTTTCCAACCGAATCTGGATGTAAAAATAATTCAGTAGCCATATATCTGGGTGGCACTAACACCCGCAGTGCCCTGGGTTTAACGATAATCGAGACGCTTCCATCGCCGACCGATGGCTCTCCATCCAACTGTAAATAGATTGGCGCCTCTGCGGTCATACTCAAGCGCTGAAATTCTATGCGATGCACCCGGTCTGAAACGAGATGACTGCCCGACCACAATTCCCAGGCTAACTGCACCACATCTCCCAGGGTTTCACCCTCGAATAGCCACAAATCCATCTTACCATCATCCAAACGGGCGGTGGGGGAGAGTGTGGCGATCCCACCCGCGTATAAATGGACATTGCTGACGATTGCCACCAGGAAATGACCTTCAATTCGGGTATCTTCCACTTTAACATCTAAATTCATCCCGTGCCAGAAACTGGCATGCCAGACCACCGAAGCGGCGTAATGCATCACGGCAAAATTCTTCTCCCAGCGTTGCCGAGGCTCAATGCGATTAACGATAAACCCATCCAAGCCAGCTCCAGCCCAAAGCAAAAAAGGTTGACCATTGCACATTCCAACATCAACCAACCTTGCTTCGCTTTCCGCCAATCGTCGGGCGCTCTCCTCGAGCGCCATCCAACGCGTCCAGGAGAGACCCGGCAAACCAAGCTCCTGCGCCCAGACATTGGAGGTGCCAGCCGGCAGCACGCCTAACGCCGTATTTGAATCTACCAACCCAGCCACCGCCCGATTAACAGAACCATCTCCCCCGGCAATGATGAAACAATCTAATCCCGCCTCAACCGCCTGACGGGCTAACTCGGTGATGTGCTGACCGCTGCGGGTTTGTTCTAAATGAACCCCCCATCCTCTTTCCACCAATATTCTTGCCGCCCTTTCCACCAACAAGCGCGAGGGGTAACGACCGGCAACCGGATTGTAGGCAATCAAACAATTCATTAAATCCACCATTCGATAATCCTTGGGCATTTGCGGAGGTCAAACTTACGCCAAGGATGATAACCATGACGATATTCGTGAGAGAGGCGCGTTACCAGATAGCTATCTGTTGAAACACCAATCTATTCATATCAGCACGGAAAAGCAGGATGATTTTAACTGAATTTCTCGCCAAGGGGTTAATTCAGCGCAATTGGGCAGGAAGGATAAGAATTGAGGGGATGTATCAAGGGATAAAATCAGAGAGACCTATCAAGAGTGGTAAAATTTTAATCAAGATTTCTCAGATAAACATTATGTCTGATACTATCCTTCTCAATAATCGTTATCAGCTACAGGAACTCCTCGGAAGCGGAGGAATGTCGGTTGTGTACCGGGCGCACGACCGAATGTTGGAGCGCGACGTCGCCATTAAAATCCTGCGCGAGACTTACTCCAGCGACCCGGCATTCCGCGAACGCTTTCGCCAGGAGGCTAAGGCAGCCGCAAACCTTTCCCATCCCAATATCGTAACCATCCACGATTTCGGTCTGGATTCCGGAAGGCTGTT
>JBBIPD010000002.1:0-37720 GCA_037443025.1 Chloroflexota bacterium | reverse complement strand
ATCCACCTCCTGGCTGATTGCGGAGACCGCACTCTGCACCGAGAAGGGGTCGCTCACATCCGCCTCAACCATAACCCCTGCCAAATTTTGCATCCGCTCAAGGTTTCTGCCGGTCAGTACCACCGTCCAACCCTGGTCAAGCAAATGACTGGCAAGCGCCCGTCCAATCCCGCCATCTGCACCCCAAATCAAAGCGTTTCTGTTCATTCTTGCTCCTGATATGTCTAATTTTATTGTATTCTTTTCCTCTGTGTGATTGGCTGAAAGAACCTTTACACGAAAATCTGATTTACACAGCCAATCCCTTAAGCAATTCGCCGCAGGTAACAAGCTGTATCACCCAAAACAGTCGAGCAGCTTATGTACAATTATACCATACAATATATTGACAATAAAGCGCAATTACTGTATAATATCTATACAATCTTGTGATGTTATGATTTTGGAGGAAAAAATGAACAACCGAATAAACGCACCCGTTAAAACCCGGATTGATATTGATGAGAACACCCGTCAACAGATGATCAAAATTCTTAACGCTCAACTGGCGGACACTTTCGATATGTTCAGCCTGATCAAACAAGCGCACTGGAATATCAAGGGTTCGCAGTTTATCGCCTTGCACAAGCTCTTCGACGAGCTGGCTGATGGTCTGCTGGGATATGTGGACATGCTGGCAGAGCGCGTCACCGCTTTGGGCGGTATTGCCATGGGTACTGTGCGCATGGCTGCGACAGCCTCGCGCCTCGACGCCTATCCGTCAGACCTCTTACAGGACATGGCGACCGTGCAATTCCTGGCTGACCAGATGGCGCAGATTGCCGCCTCGACCCGTTCTGCTGCTGACCAGGCGGAAGAACTGGGCGACATGGCGACCAATGATCTGTTCATTGAGATTGTGCGCGATTTAGATAAATGGCTGTGGTTCCTGGAAGCGCACCTGCAGTAATCGGCGGAAATAAAGCCGCCGTAATTCACTCGCCCCGGTAGCCGATGATGACTGACTGCGCTTGCCGGGGCGTTTCAATCCCAGCAAAACCCTTACAACCGGTAGCCGGACATGGGCTTAACGACTCATCTGGTGTCAGGGTAACCCCAATAAGAGGCGCAGTTTGTTGATGGTGAACCTCTGGCGCATGTAGTGACTGTAATCCTTTGCCAGGCGCACCTCCGCCTCGCTAAGATTAATCTCAGCCGGATCCGTCGGTCCGCCCAGCATACCCAACCAGCGGCTGAAATCCTGCGCCGGCGGCACGCTCGCGGTAATTTCCTGCACCTCCCCCCAATGATTCAGGATGCGCGTTTTTAACGCTTCAAACTGCGCCCCGCTCATCTCGATGAAACCCTTTTGAGTGGGCAATATCTCATCTGTAATCGGTCCAAAAATCGCTCTGATCTTCTGCTCTTCATCTTTGGGTTCGGGTAAGCGAGCCTTTTCCAGACGGCGATAAGCCTCGTCCCTGGTCATCTCTCGCACTTCAGCATACCAGCTCGCAGCGATGATGGAGGCGATGCCCACCTTGGCGCCGTGCAGGGCTGCGTGACGGTGATCGCTGAGCATCATCATCTCCCAATGATGCGCTATATGGTGCTCCGCCCCGCCCGCAGGCGAGGTATTTCCAAACTCCAGCATGCCAAAACCGGACTCTATCAACCCATCCATCAGGGTACGAATGCTCTCTACCGAACCGCTGGCGATATCCTCAACATGCGCGGCGATGTCCCGCGCCGCGCCCAGCATGCGCCCGGCGATGTCCTCATCATAGCGTTCGCCCCAGAGCAACCGCCCCAACTTCCAATCTGCAATCGAGATGTATTTCCCCACCAGGTCGCCAAAGCCGGCGGCGATCATCCGCCGCGGCGCAGCCGCCAGGGTGGGCAGATCGGCAAACACCGCCAGCGGCGGCTGACAGATGACCGTCTGCTTCAAGCCGCCCACCACCAGGGGAGCGCCAATTGAGGTGAAGCCGTCAACCGAGGGCGCGGTGGGCAGAGAAATAAACCCTCTCCCCGCCCGATGGCTGGTGAAGCGGGTGATGTCGGTGATGGTGCCTGACCCCACCGCCAAAAAAGTCCGCTCCTTTCGGTCGTAATTTAGCAGGACCCGTATCAGGTAGTGTTCATTTGCAAGCACCTCTTCCCCCTTAAGCACCACTGTGACCACGTCGTATCCCTGAGCGCGCAAGCTCTTATCCACATGCTCTCCAAGGACTTGGTAGGTGTTCTCATCCGCAACAAGCAAAAACTCTTTCAGGTTTTGCCCCTGGCAGTAGCGCAAGAATTCACCCACCGCCTGATTGCCGATGAAAACGGGCAAACGCTTATCCATGATAACCTCCGTTATAAAAACTTTGCTTCACAAGATCAAACGCGGCAGCTCGCCCAGGTTTTCCAGAACGTAATCCGGCGGGTTCTCCAGACTGGGGATATCTTCGCGACGGGTGACTCCGGTAAGCACCACCCCGGTGACCATTCCGGCTCGCTGCCCCATGACAATATCCGTCTCCAGGCGGTCACCCACCATCATAATCTGCGCCGGCTCCAAACCCAAACGCTGCGCCGCCACCTGCATCACCAGCATAGAGGGTTTGCCCGCCACCAGTTCAACTTTGCGACCGGTGATATGTTCCAGAGCAGCAATGGTCGCCCCGGCGTCTGGGATGCCCCCGCCCGGCATGGGGCAGATTTTATCCGCGTTCGTCGAAAAAAAGCGCGCCCCGCGCACGAGCGCCTGATAAGCCGTGTTCAACTTGCGGTAGTCCAGGGTGCGATCAAACGCCACCACCACGGCATCCACCCCATCTGGATCAATCACACTCTTGGGGTCTTGCTCAACGAACTCATCGCAGACGGTCAAGCCATGCCCACGCAACTCTTCCACCAGGCTGGTCTCGCCAATCACATACAGGCGCAGGTCTGGCGCAGTACGGCTGAGATGATAACCCAGCACATAAGCCGAGGTGATGATATCGCTCTCCTCAGCCGGAATGCCCAATCGGGTGAGCTTATCGGCATACACCTTTCCGGGTTGGAGGGGCTTGTTGCTGATGAACAGGACCCGCTTGCCGCGGCGGCGCAGCTCCGCCACGCATTCCACCGCGCCGGGCAACGCCTTTTCGCCCAGATAGATTGTCCCATCTAAATCGAAGATGAATCCATCAATTCGTTTCATCGTAGGCTAAAATGCTCCACTGAATCATATTCAGTCTGGTGGTGGGCTATCCTGCAACCTCCGCCGGGCAACCGCGACCGCCTCCGCCATGACCTCCTTCAACGCTGCCCCCGAGCGCCGCGCCGCCTCCCGGATATCCTCGTACTCCGCAGCCAGATTGACCACCCTCTCACCCAACCGGGCGACCTTCACCCGCACCATCCCGTAGGGTGTCTCCACCACCAATGTCTCGCGCTGGAGCATGTGTTTGGTCACAGGGTATGTGCGCGCTCCAATCGAGGTGGACTCGGCATAGATAATCGCCAGAAGCTCATCAACAGAAGCCGGTGACGCCAAAACATGGAGCAATACCCCGGGTCTGCCTTTCTTCATCTGCGCCGGGATGAGCAGCACATCCAACGCCCCCGCCTCGAGCAGCCTGTCCATCAAGTTCTCAAACAACTGGGGGTTCATGTCGTCAATGTTGGCTTCAATCACCACAGCCATCGCCTCGTGGTATCTCGCCTCGCCCACAGGCGCCTGATGTTGCTCAGGGAAGGGAGCGCGCGGGAGGCGCGCCTCGGTCCCAGAACGCCGCGGCGACCACTCGCTTTCGCCCAAAAAAACCCTGAGCACATTGGGGTAATCGCGCTCGCGGGTTCCAGCCCCATAGCCCACCTGCTGGAGCAGCATCTCGGGCATCGGTCCATAACCCTGGACGATTGTGGTCAAGATGGCAGCCCCGGTGGGCGTCACCAGCTCCCCTTTCACCGGGTTGGTATAAGTCGGGGCGCCGCGCAGTAAATAAGCGGTTGCCGGCGCGGGGACGGGGTAAGTGCCGTGTTCGCTGTGAATAAAACCCGAACCAAGCGGCACCGATGACGAATACACCCTCTCAATCCCAAGCTGCTCAATCCCAATCGCCGCGCCGACAATATCCACAATCGCATCTATCCCGCCCACCTCATGAAAATACACCTCATCTATGGGCAACCCATGAACCAACCCCTCGGCTTCCGCCAGGCGGGTGAAAATCCGGCTCGACAGGTCCTTAACCCTTTCGTACAGGGCGCTGGAATGAATGATCGCCAGAATTTGGGGCAAATCGGTATGCCTGCGCTCCTGATTCTGGTGGATGACACCTTTCGATTCGTCAGGGAAAACGCCGGGTTGGTCAAGCTCCACATATTCCGAGTCCGCCACCCGTTCGCCAGCTTCTTCTCTCAGCAACACTCGAAACTGGACAGCCTGAATGCCCTGTTTACTCGTCCTGGAAACGTGTACCTGGTATCCCTCCAGGGGAAGTTTGCGCAGCTCTCCGATCAACACCTCGGGACTCAGACCCACATCAATCAGCGCGCCCAGGAACATATCGCCGCTGATGCCGGCAAAGCAATCCAAATAAAGCGTTTTCATCCCGAAGAACCGCCCCGTTCGTCCCTCAACGCGTTAATCAGGCTGGCAGCATAAGCCGCGCCGAAGCCGTTGTCAATATTGACCACAGTCACGCCGGAAGCGCAACTGTTGAGCATGGCGAGCAACGCCGCCAACCCGCCAAAACTGGCGCCATACCCTACGCTGGTGGGGACTGCAATCACCGGTCGGCGCGTCAACCCCCCGACCACGCTGGGCAGGGCGCCTTCCATGCCTGCCACTACGATGAGCACGCTGGCTTGAGCAATTCGCTCAATGTGCGCCAGAAGGCGGTGCAACCCAGAGACGCCCACATCGTACACGCGGTCAACCGGGTTGCCCATCACCTCCGCCGTCACAGCCGCCTCCTCCGCCACGGGCAAATCAGCCGTCCCCGCAGAGACGACGAGGATCGTCCCCGAGCGCTTCGGCAAGGGTTCCGGCTCATAAACGATAATTCGCGCCAGGTCATGGTAGCGCACGCCCGGGATGACCGCCTTAACCGCTTCGAATACCTCAGGGCTGGCGCGGGTCGCCAGCACCGGACCTGCCCCGGCGGTCAATGTGCGCATAATGCCCAGAATATGATCTACCTGTTTGCCCTCGCAATAGACCACCTCAGGAAAACCCTTGACCAGGGAACGATGCAGGTCCACCTTGGCAAAGTCCATTTCCACATAAGGCAGCATGCGCAACGTTTCGACAGCCTCATCAACCTGCATTTGCCCTGCACGAACAGCGTCGAGTATTTTTCGGAGATTATTCTCGTTCACCTGCGATCACTTCAGTTCGATAAAATGGGTCGCGCCATCCAGGGCACACTCGCGCCAATCATACCACGGGAGATAGCGCCCACAGACAAAATGTTTGCGACGATCAGGCTGATAAATGCGGATTTCTGAAACCACTCATCAGTGCGCAGCCTCTTGACAAAAGGGAAAATTGATATACAATTAGTACAATAATACAATTAGTACAAACATACAATTATACAATCAGCAATGAAAACGCCTCGGATGCAGATAAAGATTGACTTTCGCTCTAGCCAACCCATCTACCTCCAGATAATGGAGCAGATTCGGGAGATGGTGGCTGCGGGCGAGCTAAAGCAAGGCGAGCAACTCCCCACCGTGCGCCAACTGGCTACTGAGCTTCGGGTCAACTTCAACACCGTGGCGCGGGCATACCGCCTGCTGGATGAGAGCGGTTTGATCTCCACCCAAAAAGGTCGCGGCACCTTTATCTGGGAAAAACCAAACCAGGACACATTGCAGACCTTGCGGCAGCAAAGCCTGGAAAATCTGACCCGCCAATACCTGGCTGAAGCGATTCGAATGGGGTTTTCACCCCAAGAAATCGAGTCCATTGTTTTGACCAGCCTTCAACAATGGAGAGAACAGGGAGCGAACCCTGCACCTTAAATCCATCAAACATAAAGCGAGGTAAACATGAGCAAAAAGAGTCAAACACCCATCGAAACAACCCCAACTACTGTCCGGATTAATGGGGTAGCGCTGACCATTGCCATCATCATCTATCTGGTTACCTTACTCGTCTCGATTTGGATGGCTCAAGCGGGTATTGCGGCAAGGGTCATCCTGGGGGTGAGCGTTGGGTTGTTCCTGGTTGGCACTTATTTTCTTTTGGGGTTGAAGATCGCCTCGCAATGGGAAAAAGCGATCGTCCTCCGCTTCGGGAAATTCCACAGCCTGGCGGGACCCGGCGTTTTCTGGATCATCCCCATCGTGGACACCATCGCCAACTGGATTGACCACCGGGTTATGGTGACCCCATTCAACGCCGAGAAGACTCTAACAAAGGACACAGTTCCTGTTGATGTGGATGCCGTTCTATTTTGGATGGTTTGGGATGCAGAAAAAGCCGCTCTTGAAGTGGAAAATTACCATGCCGCCATAGCCTGGGCAGCTCAAACTGCATTGCGGGAGATCATCGGGCAGATGAGCCTGGCGGATATCCTGGTCGGAAGAGCTCGCATGGACGCCGATTTGCAGACCATCATTGATGAGCGCACCACACCCTGGGGAATTACCGTCCAATCTGTGGAGATTCGGGATATTGTTATCCCCCAGGACCTGGAGGACGCCATGAGCCGACAGGCGCAGGCGGAACGCGAGCGCCAGGCGCGGGTCATCCTCGGCGAATCTGAGATGCAAATCGCCCAGAGTTTCGCCGATGCCTCTCAAGCCTATATCAACAACCCAACAGCCCTCCATCTGCGCGCCATGAACATGCTCTTTGAGGGGCTGAAAGAAAAAGGCGCCCTGGTCATCGTCCCCAGCAGCGCTGTGGATACAATGAACCTGGGCGGATTGAGTGGTCTGGTCGCGCTCGCCCAGACAAAACCGCCGGAGGCATAAGCTATGCTTGAATCCGTCCAATGGGAATACCGTGTGGAGACCTTTGGCAGCTTCTTTAGATCTCCAAAAGACGAGGCGTTAGAGAGCACCCTGGATGAATGGGGTGTAGAAGGTTGGGAAGTAATCAGTGTTTTCAAAAGCTCCGGCGGTGGCAGCGAGAAAATTACCGTGGTTGCCAAACGCCCCCTGAGCCAAGCCGCCCGTCGCAGGCGCTCCTGGGAAAGCGGTTAAACGGTTTCACGTGAAACATAGCGGTTAAATCAGGCGTCGCCGATGTCATGTTTCACGTGAAACAATAACCGGCTGCCGCTGGATCAAACCCATGCGGCAGCCGACTAATTTATTTCAGATTCCATTCGCCTGCGCCCACTCGTCCAGCGATTCTTCCACTCCATCCAGAAAGGCGTCCAACGCCTCCAGGCGCTCGCTGAAGCCAGCCTCAAGAAACCCCAGGTAAGCACACGCCTTCTGCCAGGCAGCCAGCCCATCCGCCTCTTCAGGGAGCTGACAGGCTGCCAGAGTCCAGGTGCTTAACAGGGGGTACAACACCGCCATCGGTTGATCGCCGTCAAGGATATGTTCAAAAGCCCGCAGGTAATAAGGAATCCGAGCGGGATGGAGCCGGGCTGGGGCGCTTTCCGGCGGCAGGCTCTCGATGCAGACCCGCCAGGCGGATAGCCAGACCTGCAAAGCCTCTTTTTCCACGTTTGGAGCGCCTAACAGCTCCAACGCCTTGGGGTACAGACTGAGCTTGTCGGCGGCTTCAGCCCGCTGGCGGAAGGCAAGCAGAAAGCGACGTTCTGTGAGCGGCGCGCCGTACAGACTGGCGACGGCGTTGCCCGCCTGAGCGATGGCTTTGATAAACTGATAGATATCTCTCGGTCCAATCCGTTTGGGCGCATCGGAATAAAAGGATAACCAGGTCTGTCGGGCGGATTCGGCTTGCTGGCGCGCCCGATCTATCACATTATCCGGCTGATCAAACTGTCCCCGGACGCTGGCTTGGGTGAAATCCATGAAATGCTGCGGGTCATACAGCACTTTGCAGCCAAAAATGGACGGTCCGTGCCAGGGGTGCCTTCGCAGGAGGCGCGTCTGACGATAATGTTTCTGGGGATAATGGGCGATATCCAGGTGGACTTCGTCGGTCAGGCGTACAATTTCCCGCTCTTCTGGGGTGGAATCGGCGTGAACAAAGACTAGGTCAATGTCCGCCGTGCCGCCCAAAATATAATCTTCGCTTAACACCGATCCAACCAGATATGCCGAGACGATATCCCGCTCTTTGCGGGCGCGCTGGGCGACAGTGTCTTGAGCAATTTTTAACAATATCTGACGATTAATGCGCATAGATTAACAACCTTCCTTCGCCAGACGCCGAGCCTGCTCTCCCTCTGCTATCAATCTCTCCCTTGCGTCTCGAGAGGCAGTTCCGCCTGAAATGGCGACAGGCGCAACGCCTGACGGATGCGGTTCTCCACCCACTTTAAGCTCTCCGCATCGCGCACGTAATCCAAGCGATTGGTGTCAATCACCAACACTGGCGGCTTGCCCTCTTTGTCTGTCTGGCGGCGATCGATGAAGAATTCATCATACGCCTTGTTGAGTTCGTCAATGTATGCCCTCTCCATATTGCGCTCATATGGTCGGTCGCGCAAGGCGATGCGTTGCATCAGCACATCTGTATCCGCCCGCAGGTAGACCACCAGATCTGGCGAGGGGATTTTCTCCGCCAACGCCTCATGGACGCGGCGATACATCTCCAACTCATCACCCCGCAGGTTAATCCCGGCGAACAACGCGTCTTTCTCAAAGGTATAATCTGCCAGCAGGTTAGCGCCCGCCTCCAGTATTTTTGGCACAGCCCGACGCTGTTGATAATAGCGACTGAGCAAGAAGAATATCTGCGTCTGAAACGCGTAGCGCTCCCGATCAGCGTAGAAGTCTGAAAGGAAGGGATTCTCCTCAAAGACCTCCAACAACAATTCAGCCTGAAACGCCGGTTGCAGCAGGCGCGCCAGGGTGGTTTTTCCAACGCCAATAACGCCTTCGATGGCAATATACATGATGGGTCAGCCCGTTGCAGGATGATATTCTAATCAAACCGATTTGTCTTATCCATCTTAAGCATACCAGCGATTGGCGCAAGGCGCAACAGCGAACTGGATATTTCCACGTTCGGGGATGGTTCATTTTCCGCGCATTTCTCCCAGCCTGAAATAAGCGTTTACCCCTTGCAATACGCCATAAAGAGACCAAACCATTGCCGACGGTCACCTTCCGGCAACCGTGGCTCAGGTTAAGCCAGATTTCTCTGAATTGAAGCCGGGTTAATGGCTGAAGCGCTGATTCTTCTCGTTCAGCTTGAGCACGGCGCGGCGCAGCGCTTGCTGGCGTTCAATCTCTTTGAACTTGTTTTCCCGGTTGATATAAGCCAGGTACAGAAGAGCAAGCACCAGAATTACAATAATCCCCATCATAGCCTCTCCCTCCTAATATTCAGGCTACTATATACATATTTTACCTGAAATCAGCCGCTATGAATCTAACGATTTTGACAGATTCTCCACTTTTCAATCCAAAAACCACCTGTAACCCCTCCGATGCGTCAATCCTGCCAGATACGGGAGGTTAATAAGACCAGGAACACCCTGGCGATAGATGGAGGGTTGCAATTTTTATGCCAAATATTATTTGGAGCTATGCCTATGATAGGTTTATTGCAGTCATAGGTAGGGGTTGACTGCCCTTAGGGTTAAAAACTAAGCCTGCGAGATCAAAGCCTGCAACAACGCCCGCACAGCGATCACCCCCGATGCGTGGCGGTGCGATATCTTGCCCAACGGGCTGGCTGAGACAATCGTCTCGCTCAGGACATCCAGTCGGTCGCCGCCCTTTTCTTTCGCCTGCAGGTACGCCATCCCCATACCGAACAAATACCCCATGCCCACGCCAGAAAAAGGCTTTTTCTCCGCACCACTATCCTGCTCAGCTTCGAGCTGATCCCACTCCGCCAGGGCTGCCATCAAGCCTTTGAGCACTTCCCCCGAACCAGGGGAGCCGTCCTGGTCGCTCTGTCTCTCCTGGCGTAGATAGCCCTGCACCACAGGCAGCAGGTCATCCAGCTCAATCTGGCGTTGGCGCAGTTGCGCTGCCAGCAATCCCAAGCCGCGCCCATAGACCTGGGCAGAACCGTTCTCCGTCATCCGGCGGAGCAACTCCGCGCCATGCTCCATGGCTATCCCCAATGGCGCGCCCTCATGCTCCCCCGCTGCTCTGGTTGCCGCCTGGAAGATTTCGACCATATGATCGCCGTGGTTGTGGTTGATCTCATCCAGCGCGTTCAACGCCTCACGCTGCTCAGCCAGCTTCTGAGCGATGGAAGAGAAAACCTCGGTTAATTTCAACCTGGAATCGGACATATGTATCTATGAGATATTTTCAAAACACCCCCATCCTGATGCCTGCCAGGCGAGGACGCCAGGATGGGGGGACAATCGCCGTTAGGCTTATCCTCAGGAAACCCTCTCCACCGGGATAGCTTCCAGTTGATCGAGCAAGGCAAGGATCACATCGAAGCCGCCCTGCCAGAAATCGGCGCTGTAGATATCAATCCCGGCTTCGAGCAGAATGCGCGCCGGCGCGTCTGAGCCGCCTGCTGCCAGAATCTTCAAGTAGCGGGGTTTGAAAGCCTCTCCTTCCGCCTTGAACTGCTGATAGAGCGAAAGCACAAGCAACTGCCCGAAGGCATAGGCATACACATAGAACGGCACCTGATAGATATGGGGGATGGAGACCCACTCCCAACGGAACTCATCGCTCAGTTCTACCGAATCCCCGAACTGCTGGCTCAGGTTCTCCATGTAGGCGTTTGCCAGTTCGTCCACCGTGGCGCCCTGCTGAATCATCTCATGCGCCTGACGTTCGAAGAGGGCAAAGAATGCCTGGCGCATGATCGTGGCATACGAGTCGTCCACCTGGCGGAAGAGCAAGTCGCGGCGCACATTTTCGTCCGCCTCCCCGTCAAGCAGGCGGTCAATTAAGAGCATTTCCCCGAAAGTGGAGGCGGTCTCCGCCAGCGGCAAGGAGGAATGGAAGGTGAACAGGCTGTGATGTGACGCCAACATGGCATGGATTGCATGCCCCAACTCGTGCGCCATGGTCGCCACATCATCGGGTCGCCCCTGGTAGTTGAGCAACACCCATGGGGTGATGTCCGTGGTAAAGGTTGAGCAAATAGCGCCGCCGGGCTTGCCCTTGCGCACCTCGCTATCCAGATGTTGCTTGTCAAAAACGCGCTGCGCCAGGCTGGCAACATTCGAGTCGAACGCCTCAAACGAGTTCAGCACCATTTCAGCCGCCTGGTCAAAAGCATACCGTTTATCAGACCTGACCACCGGGGCGTAGATATCATAGCGGCGAATTCGTTTCATGTTCAGCCAGCGCGCTTTCAGGCGAAAGTAACGCTGGAAGACGGTGGCGTTGCGCTGACACACTTCCAACAGCGTATCCACTACCTGATCCGGGATATCGTTTGCCAGATTGCGGGCTGCAATCGGGCTGTTGAATTTACGCAGGTCCACCTGTTCATTGCGCCAATCACGCACCAGAGTCTGGTACATCTGTCCCAATATCGGACCATCGGCGCCGTAGACGCGATACAATTCCTGATAGGCGCGAGCGCGCAGATCTGGATCGTGGTGGCGGGCGTACACCATCAGTTCGCCTCGCGTCAATTCCTTAAGTTCGCCCTCCACTTCCAGCTTGAAGACATAGCGATTGGTGATCGAATCGTAAAGATTGTGAAAGGCTCTGACGCCGGTCACATCTTTGATGTTGATAATTTTCTCCTCTGGTTCGCTCAAAGTGTGCGGTTTGAAGTGGCGCATCTCCTCCAGCCAGTAGCGGTAATCGCCGGTGCTTGCCATTAAGCGCGAGGCAGCTTCGTCATCCAATCCTTTCCACCACAGGCTAAAGAAAAGGGTGCGGTTTTGAATTTGCGCCATCGTTTGTTCTACCTGTCCCAGGAACGCCAGGGCTGACTGGTCCTGGGTATCGGCGGAGAAGCTCAGTTCAGCGAAACCGTAAATGCGATTCCCCAGATGGGAGATCGCCTCAAGCTGGCGCACCATCTGCGTAAACGCATCGGTTGAAATATCCGGCGTGAGTTGAGCGCGGCGCGTTTCGAAATCGCTGACCATGGCGTTCAGCTCATCAAAAGCAGCCTTCATTTCCGGCGCATCGCTGGAAGGGAATAAGTCTGCCAGACTCCAACGGGTTTGTGTATATGGTAATGTCATGGTATGTCATCCTTCTGTATGGTTTTGACGAACAAAATAACTCTAAATTGGGTCATATGTTAAAACGCACATGCATGATATCGCCGTCCTGGAGAACGTAATCCTTCCCCTCCAGGCGCAGCTTACCCCTGGCGCGTGCTTCCGCCAGTCCGCCCAGAGCGATCAAGTCGGGGTAAGCGATCACCTCCGCCCGGATGAAGCCTTTCTGCAGATCGCTGTGGATCACCCCAGCCGCCTCATAGGTGGTTGCCCCTCGCCGCACCGTCCAGGCGCGCACTTCATCTTCCCCCACCGTAAAAAAAGATTGCAGCCCAAGCAGATCATACGATAGACGAATCACTTTATCCAGACCCGGCTCTTCAATCCCGTATTCCCGCATGAACATTTGGGCGTCTTCCTGGGCAAGCTGGACTATTTCCATTTCCAAGCGCCCTTGTAGAAGGGCAACGCTGCAACGCCGGTACGGACAGGCAACCTCGGGCGGCGTCTGACCCTCGGAGACATTCAGCACCAGCAAAATCGGCTTGCGGGTGAGAAAGCCAAAACCCGAGATGATTTTCTCTTCTTCCGCGGTCAGCTCAAGTTCGCGCAGGGGTTTCTCCGCCGAAAGCGTCGCATGAAGTGTTTCAAACAAGAGCGTTTCGCGTTCTATCGCAGCTTTCTCTCGCCCACCGCTCTTCACTCGCTCGGTTGCCAGGCGTTCCAGCTTGCGTTCTACCGAAATCAAGTCCTGCAGGAGCAGTTCGGTATCCACGACAGATAGATCGCGGCAGGGGTCTACACTTCCCAAAGAGTGAGGCACTGCGGGGTCTTCAAAACAACGCACGACCTCCAGAAAACCATCCATCTGCGAGAGTTGGTTGAGCAGTGGTCCGGAGAAACCGCTCTTCCCTGCGCCTGCCTCTAAACCGGCGATATCGGCATACGTCACCTTTGCGTAGGTGGTCTTTTGGGGTCGAAAAAGCGCCGCCAGGCGCTCCAGGCGTTGGTCAGGCACATCCACAATGGCAGTGTGGACATCGAAGCGCCCACCGCTTAGAGCGGTTGGCTTATTACCACGGGTGAGGGCGTTGAACACCGTGGTTTTGCCCGATTGGGGTAACCCAATTATCCCAAGTCGCACTGCGCCATCGCTCCCGACTTAATCGGCATCACATCATAATACACGTTGATCATATCTTGACCGTGTCGAGTTCTTTCGATATACTTAAACTCGCAAAGAAAAAATCTCGCCGAAGTGGCGGAACAGGCAGACGCGCACGACTCAAAATCGTGTTCCCTCGGGAGTGTGGGTTCGATTCCCACCTTCGGCACCAGCCGATTATATCACGCTGATCTAACCGCCCTGCAATCTGGGAAGGGCGGTTTTGTTTTATCTTCGCCGACCGGGGTATGGTATCCCTGGGTGCTATAATAAGATACAGGCTCAAACCATCATCCGGTACAAATAAGCCAATCCCTATCCAGACCTGCGGGAGGAAAACCCATGCCCAACTTATCCAACGTCCTGGCTGTCATCCTTGGGGGCGGCGTTGGTAAACGCCTCTACCCCCTGACCAGACAACGCGCCAAACCCGCCGTGCCTATCGCCGGCAAATACCGCCTGATTGACGTGCCTATCAGTAATTGCATCAATTCGGATATCAACCACATCGCCGTCCTGACCCAGTTCAATTCCGTCTCGCTTCACCGCCATATCACCCAAACCTACACGTTTGATGACTTCCACGGTGGATGGGTGCAGATATTGGCGGCTGAACAGACACCACGCAGCCTTGATTGGTATCAAGGCACTGCGGACGCAGTGCGCAAACAGTTGTTCGAAATCAAGGCTACCCGCGCTGAGTATGTTTTAATTCTGGCTGGTGATCACCTCTACCGCATGGATTACACCACCCTGGCGCGCTTCCACTGGGACAATGACGCCGAAATCACAGTCGCCGTCCAACCGGTAAAGGCGAGCGAAGCTTCCCGCTTCGGTCTGCTCAAGCGCAACCCGGATTACCGTATTGTCTCTTTCGTCGAAAAGCCGCGTGATCCAGATGTGCTGGCTCAGTTTATCAGTCGCGACGATCCTGAACGCCCCTATCTCGGATCAATGGGCATCTACTTTTTCAACACCGAGGTGTTGATTGACCTGCTGGAAAACTCATCTGCCGAAGACTTCGGGGGGCAGATCATCCCCAACGCCATCCACAGTCATAAGGTATTCGGATTCGACTTCGACGATTACTGGGAAGACATTGGAACCATCCGCTCCTTTTACGAGACAAACCTGAAGTTGACCCGCCCCGACGCTCCCTTCAATTTTTACGACCCTGTACGACCTATCTACACCCGTCCCCGCTACCTGCCGGGGTCGGTGGTTGACGGGGCGACCCTGAGCAATGTGCTTTTGACGGATGGCTGCCTGATAGGGCGCGCCGAAATCCACGACTCGATTGTCGGCTTGCGCAGTCAGATTGCCGATGGTGTTCGTATCCGAAACACCATCTTGATGGGCGCAGATTATTATGACGTTCCCGGCTCGCCGCTCCCTGGCGGCATACCGATTGGGGTAGGAGCGAATAGCGAAATCGAGGGCGCTATCATTGATAAAAACGTACGGATTGGCGAAGGGGTGGTCATTAAACCCTTCCCGCGCGGGGTAGAGATATTCGAAGACAACTGGGTGGTGCAGGATGGGATTGTTGTCATTCCCAAAAGCACAATCTTACACGCAGGGACTTACATCGGTCCAGATTGATGGATACATCAACAAGCCGCTGGTTTTGAATTCTCAACCAGCGGCGTTTTCTTCCTTCCTTGCCAGAGCAAGTTGCGCTTAAAGGCTAAGCTTGGGCGCTTTCGACTGTCTGAGTGTAGATGTTGAATTGCGGCGGGTTCTCAAAATGCTTCTTCACCGCGCAGAGCTCTGCCGCCCGTATCAAAGAAGGCAAATATTTCTCCGGAAAAGTCGGCGGCACCTGGATTTCCAGGTCAATCTTGCCCACCAGCCCGGTCATCATATTACTGTGCATGCGCTGGATGATGCGGATGCCCTCGGTTGGCAGACCCCGCTGCTGGCAGAAACCGAGCACATAAATCCCGGCGCAGGTGCCAATGGAAGCCAGGAAAGTGGCAAACGGCGTGGGCGCGCTGGCTGACGGCGGCTGATCGGTTTGAACGGTGAACGGACCAAAATGGGCGTCAACTCGCGACCCACCCGGAAAGTCAATCATCATCTCCATAGATTAGTTCTCCTTATAGCTCAATTTTTCACGCTGGATACAGATTCTTTGATGCAGAATATCCTCAGAGGTTACATCATTCTTGCAGTAAATCAAAACTACCCCGGGCGTGCGAGCACGCTAATCGGGGTAGTTTTGATATATGGGGTTCAAGGAGGATCAATCCCCAAGGACAGGCGCCAATGCCTGAGGCGCATCTCGGCGCCAGAAGAAATACCAGTACAGGAAAACCGAGGCGGTATAAAGAATAATCGTGCCTAAAAATGGCAAACCAAAACCGTAATTCACCTGCAACCAACCGCTGATCATGGGACTGAAAGCCCAGCCGAAATTCCACGACATGCTCACCAGGCTGGCGACCGTCGCCCGCGCTCCTGGCTCCACCTCTTCCATCACAAACGTCTGATAGACCGGTCCGCTCATATTCATCAGCGCCAATCGGATGTAATAGGCAACAACGCCAACCCAAAACCAGGGGGCATATCCTAACAATATCAGGAAGGGGATGGATAATCCCTGGGTGACCACCACCAGTTGAATCTTTCCCATCCGATCTGCCAGGGGTGGGGCAATCAGCAAGCCGAGCCCCATCGCCAGCGATCCCCAGGCAAACAGGGAGCCGATCACCGGGTCGGGTTGGTTGTGCACCACCCGAAAAAACACATTCATAAACGGCATAATCAATCCCGCTCCAATCGAAGTGAGCAACATGGGAAGGATTAACTTGCCGAGCTGAGCTGGATGTTTGTAAGCATAAGCAAGGGGAGCGAATACCAATCTCTCGGAGAGCGCCAGGCGTTGAACACGGAGCAACAATAAGGGAACAATGCTCACTGCCAACATCACACCAATTGCCATCAAAGCCCCAGCATAAGCTGTGCTGCTGGTGGTTGAGACTCCCCTGGACTGCGCCACCCAACTCGGCAGATAGCCGCCGATCCAATTGCCCACCGAAGCCATCGCCATCTGCAAACCTGAACTGATGCTGAACAGGTATGTTCGTTCCTTTTCGCCGCTGTTTTCCATCAAGAACGGCGCCATGGTCACCGCCGCCAGGCTTTGCGCCAACCCGGAGACAATATTCATGGCATAGAACATGCCCTGGTAGGGATAGATCACCATGGCAAAGATCGAGAAGCTAACCAGCGCCCCAGAGATCACCAACGCCATCTTGCGACCGATGAGGTCAGCCAGGTAACCCATGGGCAGGGCTGCCAGCAGGGCAGTCAGGCTGCTGACCGTAATCAGGCTGCCCAGCAGGGCTTCATCAAAACCCAGGCTGAGCACATAAAAATTGAAGAGCAGCCGGTACACCCCCATCGCCGCGCCACTGATGATCACGTTCAGCAGATAAAGACGGGCGTTCGGCTTAAAAGCCCGGATATGGGTTCCATATTCGATTGCGAGTGCGCGCGTCGAGTGGAATATGTTCAAGGAAGTTACTCCCCCTCACCCTTATCCAAATCACTTGAGAGATAACTTTGCAACGTGGCGCACATGGATTGGATAGCCTCCAGGCGAGCGGTGTAGCATCTCTCGCCGCTGCTTTCCAGGCTCACATGCACCAACCCTGCCAAACGCAGTGCGCTCAGGTGGTGGGTCACGGTTGGGGCGCGCAAGCGCAGCTTTCGGGAAAGTTGGGCTGGGGTCAGCTTTCCCTGGCTGAGGTAATGCAGGATGCGCAAGCGGGTAGGATCGGCAATGGCTTTCAAAACACGCAACAGGGTGTCTGGCACAGGTTCGCCAGGCACCAGCGACATCTCAGGAGGACGGACGCCGAACATGAACAGCATACTTTTGGGACCGATCATCGGAAAGACGATCAAAGGCGTGTTCCAATATCCCGGCACGAGCACCAGCTCATCAATCTCCAATGGTTTTTCGAAATGCACCCCTTGCGAGAGCTCTGCCAGCAGGTCTGGCAAAGCCATCTGTTGCGCCAACGCCTGCGCCCGTTCTAAACCCTGGCGCAGCACCGGCATGATCCGCTTCTCCTCTTCGGCAAAGAAACTTTTGTAATAAGACTCAAGGGCTGAGAGATAAAGCTCTCCCATCTCTTCGGGACGCGTCCACCAATCCAACAAAGCGGGGAGGTTCTTAGCCAGGTGCCCCTTCTTATGCTCATTAAGCATAGCCCGGAACACATCCAAATCGTGTTTATCCCATGTGCGCCGCTCGACCACCCCGCTCATGGTTTCATTAATCTTCTCATCGGTCTCGTAGGGGTTAACCAACCTGACCGGTCGTTCTATTGGCGGCATCTGCCGCAAAGCCCATATCACGCTGGCGGCATCCTTGGGCGCGGGCAGGTTGTGAATCCAGTGCATCGGCAGCCATAAAAAATCCTGTATCTCCTCGAGCAGCTTCCTCTCGGAAGGCGGCAGGCGCGAGCGCACGCCCGCCGCCCAGGACGCCCGCAATCCGTAATCTTCAGGATGGTGAAGCACCTCCAGGCTCAAGAAGAAATCGTAGGCAGTCCCAATGTCCCAGACCAGGCGCGGCGTTTTGCTTTCGCCTGTTTCGACTTCGCTTGACCCTTGACCGAGTTCGGCGCTATTCATGCGCATTCCTTTGACAGGTCAGACAGTTTCTGGTAATCACTGGCGGAGCGAATCTTTTCACCCAGGGAAATCAAAGCATCGCCAGCGCGCAACAGGGCATAATCCCACAGATTTGGCTGGGAACCATTTCTGGACGCCCGGATCAACCGAGCCTGGTTGGCTTTTTCCAGCAGTTCGCGCTGGTATTGCTGAGCCAAGAACAAATCCCTATCGTTCATTGCTTCCTCCATCCAGTAGATACCGGTCTAAATTAGATATTCGTCTAATTAGATTATAGTCTAACTCCCTGTTTTGTCAAGTACCAATTTCAGTTTCTGGTACCCCAATATATGGAAGCACAACAAAATCTATTTATCTGAGGTGAAGACGAAATACTGTGGATAACTCGCGGATTTCTGTGGATAACTCTCCCCTTTTGGGGAAAACTCGCTCTTTTGTGCGAGATATTAATTTTTGCCTACCCCCTATATATGGGGGTCAGAGATATGGGTCTCCCACATAACCGGATTGGTGATGAGATGTTATTTTCATATCTGTTTTGATACTTTTTATCCCCACAGCGACAGGGATACTTTTTATTAAAAATCCCCCCTTATCTGGGTAATCGAGCCGATGGATACCCCATATCTCAGGTTCATTTCTCCCCATCTTGGGGTTCTCCACATATCCACAGCCTCTACTACGACGACGATAATTAACTTATAAGAGTCCTGACATCTATTATCCCATCAACAAATCCAGACCTCAACGGGACTCAAAATACGTTCCTACCAATTCAGATAAATCTACCGTGGTGTGTTGGTTGAGAATATCAAAAAATATCTCAGCCGTCGCAATTTGTCCTTTGGTCTGGTTGACATAATCGGATAGGAAGGCAAAGAAAGTATTATCCCCAATCTCAGAGCGCAGTTCTTCCAGAAATCTGGCTCCGTTCAGATAGACCGCATCCCGATAAGCGCGATATCCCTCGGGGTTGTAGATGCTTCCATCCACCCAGCCGCGAGGCTGGTAATAATTAACGCGATATGTCCACCACCAATCTAACGCTTCGGGATGGAGTTTTTCGTAGTAGATGTGCTCATGATAAGTGCAAAGCGCCTCATCCAACCAGGGCTCAAGCGCCTGATCGTTAGCCACAAGGGCGTAGAACCATTGGTGAGCTGTCTCATGGGCGGCGATAGCCGCCAGGTATTCTCCTGGAGTGCCCTGGTAAAGGTTGTAAAAACCGTTGCTTAAAAAATACAGACCATCATATTCCATACCGTCGAGAAAATCGGCTTCCACGACCGAGAGAAGCGATCTGGGATAAGCGCCATACAAATCACTGAAGAGGGTTAGCGCTTCGGCGGTTGTCTCCAAAGCTGCCTGTCCGGCGGCTGCGTGATAGGGAAAGGTGTAGCTTTGGATTGTTGTCTCCCCTACTTTGGCGGTGTACACCTGGTAATCGGGGCTGGCAGACCAGGCAAAATTGCGCGCCGCTTTGTGTTGGTAGCGATACCACTCTCCATCTCGAAGGGCGGGAGCGCTGGCTGCCAGAATGACCTCTGGCGTGGCTTCGCTCAGGTGGATATTGACCTCAAAGTCGGCGATTTCATAAACCAGATGTTCGCCAAAGAAACCCGCCCGGTGCGCCAGCCAGCCTGTGCCGGGAATATAGGGCGGAATAAAGGGATACCAGTCCACAAAGTTTATCTGACGCGCCGTGTATCCAAAGGGAATGGGGCGCACTTCGACTGAGGGTTGGGGAGAGGGCATGAATAATTCGTAATTGAGAGAAAGTTCGAGATATTCCCCTGGCGGCAATGGTTGAGGCAAGTTAATCGAGATTTGCCCGGGTTCGATTTGATAATCAGCCACGGGCTGGTTGTCTCCCCAATACATGCTCTTGAGGTTGAATACGCCCGGATAATACAGGGGGTCAACCATCAGGCGCAGGTCGGTCAACGGCTCGGCTTGACGGTTGGTGTAGCGGATCTTTTCGTCAACTGCGAGGTAGTGCTGGTTATAATTCAACGCTGCTGTGAGCTGGTAGAGCGGGATGGGCAGGCTCTCGTTCTCGGTTGGGGGAGGGGTAGCATCCAACGCCGGCGGGGGAGTCTTCGGCTGTGTTGGTTGAGTCAATGTCGGCGCGGGAGACGGAGTTGCCAGGATGGGTTGCGTCTTGCTCGGGTTTTCTTGATTTGCTATCTGGGTTTCACCCCAGCCTGTGGCGCAGGAAACCAGCCCTGTCGTCATCAGGCAGAAAATCAGGGGGATGACGAGCAAGCGAGGCATTGTTGGGTCTAACGCGGAAGTTTTTGATGAAGTTTACCCAGGCGCAGCCCCGCCTCGGTCAGCGTGGGGAGGCTCTTGGCAAAGTTCAGGCGCACATAGTGTTGAATAGGCTCATTGAAAAAATATGAACCGGGCACACCGGCGACCCCAACCTGTTCCGCCAGCCAATAGCAGAAGGAAGTGTCATCCTTGAATGGCAGTCGAGAGATATCCACCAGAGTAAAATACGCCCCCTGTGGTCGAAGATATTCCAGCCCCGCTTCATCCAGGAGGCTGAAAAACAAATCGCGGCGCTGGGTGTACTCGACCTGCAATTGATGATAATAAGAATCGGGGAAGCCCAGGGCTGTGACGGCAGCTTCCTGAAGAGGAGCGGCAGCTCCCAGGGTCAGATAATCGTGTATCTTGCGCACCGCCCGGGTGATCTCCTCCGAGGCGAGGATATAACCCAGCCGCCAGCCGGTGATGGCGTAGGTCTTGGAGAGCGAGCTGCATGAAATGACCCGTTCAAACAGACCTGGCAGGCTGGCGAGATAAGTATGATGATAAGGCTCATAGACAATGTGCTCATAGACCTCATCGGTGATCAGGTAGGCGTCGTATTCTCGGGCAAGATCGCCAATCAGTCTCAGTTCATCAAGAGAGAAGACTTTGCCACAAGGATTGGATGGGTTGCATAACACCAGGGCTTTCACCCCTTTTTGGAACGCCTGTCGCAGTTCAGTTGGGTCGAAATTGAACTCTGGAGGGTGAAGGGGGACAAATATCGGCTGAGCGCCTGCCAGTTCCATATCCGGACCATAGGTCTCGTAACGAGGCGAAAAGACGATCACCCGGTCGCCGGGGTCGCAAACCGCCAGGATCGCCGCAATCATCGCTTCGGTGCCGCCGCAGGTCACCGTCAGATGCGCTTCAGAGTCTATCTCTAACCCCATGAACCGTTCCAGCTTACTTGCCAGCGCCTGGCGCAGGCGCGGTGATCCCCAGGGGATGGCGTATTGGTTGAAACCGGAGCGCAACGCCTGTTCCGCTGCTTTCAGCAGCTCCTCGGGCGGGTCAAAATCCGGGTAACCGGAAGCCAGGTTGATCGCCCCATGCTCTTCGGCAAGGAGGTTCATCTGGTTGATAACCGATTCGGTAAAGCTTTTCAGGCGGATAGCTGGAGAGGGCATTTCATGAAGCCATTTCTTGGCGGACGCGTTGATAGAGCGCCTCGGCTTTCAGTTCGCTCAAGGTATAACACGGCGCCTTCAGATGATCTGCCAGGCTTTGCGCCAGACCCTGATCGAAAGCAGCGTGTTCCATGTTGATCACCACACAGCGGATATCATCTTCGGCGATGCTTTCTGCAATCCGGTGAGCCTCCTCCTGGGGAGGCAGATTGGTCATCGAGACGTTGCCCGCCCCATCGGTGAGGAGGATAATCAAGGGCATCACATCCGGGTGGACGATGCGCTCTTTCTGGATGATCTGGTGCGCCAGGTATAAGCCGGCTGAGAGCGGAGTCTTGCCGCCCACGGGGATATCTGCCAGGGCGCGCTGCGCTAATTGAATTGAGTTGGTGGGGGTCAGCACCAATGTGGCGCGGTCTTTCTGGAATACCACCAAGCCTACCCGGTCTCGGCGTTGATAGGCGTCGGTAAGCAAAGACAGGATAGCCCCTTTGGTGGCTGTCATTCGTTCCGCAACCGCCATAGACCAGGATGCGTCAACCACAAAAAGCACCAGATTGGCGGTTTTCTTCACCCGCACCTTTTTTTGGTAGTCGTCGGAGCGGATGGCAAATGCCACTCGCTTGCGTTGTTCGCTGCGTTGTTTTTGGAAAGGCGCCGCCGCCCGCAGGGTGGCATCGAAAGCCAGGTCGTCAGCCTTGCCGGGAGAGGGGCGCGCCTGGATGTAACGCCCTCGCTTGCGATCGGTGCGGCTGTGCGAGCGTCGCCCACCCTGGCGGCGGGTGATGCGATCTAAGGGGTTTTCAATTTTGCGGGGGACAAATGGCTGCCCAATTTTGACCTTCTCGCCGCCTTCCCACCAGTTGGCTGTCCCGCTGTCGAAGACTTTCTGGGCGGATGGCTCGGAGGGCAGTTTCTCAGAGACCTCTTCCCGTATCTCTGGGCTCACCTCTTTTTTTTTTCGCGACTCTCGGTTTGCCTCTCGTCAGGAACCATCTCCGGTTCGCCTGCGGCTGAGGTGGCGCCCTGCAATTGCTCGATGCGTTCCTGCAGATCTTCCATCGAGATTTCAGCCTGGTAGAAAGGACCACGCTTGATACGGTGCGGCAGAGCCAGTTCTGCCGCCAGGGCAATATCCCTATCGGTAATCGCATCTCGTCCTTCAAATGCGGCGTGGGCGCGGGCGGTTTTTAAGATGACCAAATCGGCGCGATGTCCATCCACATTGAGAGAGGCGCTCAGGGCAGCGATGGAAAGCAGATCGCGGCGAGAATATCTGACCTGGTCAATCAGATTGCGC
Source organism: Chloroflexota bacterium (assembly GCA_037443025.1). GTDB lineage: Bacteria > Chloroflexota > Anaerolineae > Anaerolineales > UBA4823 > JAQBDA01. Next base: position 14,941 of record JBBIPD010000002.1, on the reverse strand, counting down.
GCTTGCTCAATCTGGCGCGAGAGTTCGTTTTCTTGGGGGAGCCATTGTTCGCGAAAAGCGTCGGGATCGGCTTCGTATGCCAGGTTGCGTTCGATAATCAAGACCCGCTCCCGGGCGTCTCGAATGCCGTGGATTTCCACCGAGAGGGCAAAGCGGTCGAGCAGTTGGGGGCGCAGGTCGCCCTCTTCAGGGTTCATGGTGCCTACCAGGATAAAGCGCGCCGGGTGGGAGAAAGAAATCCCCTCCCGTTCGACGATGTTCATTCCCATGGCTGCCGAGTCGAGCAGCAGGTCCACCACGTGATCATCCAGCAGGTTGACCTCGTCAATATACAGCAGCCCCCGGTTGGCGGAAGCCAGGACGCCCGGCTCGAAGTGGCGCTCGCCTTTTTGAATCGCCTTCTCGATATCCAAGGTACCAACCACCCGATCCTCGGTCGCGGAGACAGGGAGATTGACAAACGGCGTGGTGCGCAGTTCTACCGGCAGCTTTTCACCCCTGGCGACCCTTTCACGGCATTCGGTGCACCAGGTCGTGGGGCGGTCTGGATCGCAGCTAAAGCGGCAGTCGCTCACCACCGCCACCCGAGGCAACAACGCCGCCAGAGCGCGCGCCGCAGTTGATTTTGCCGTGCCGCGTTCCCCGCGAATCAGTACGCCCCCAATGCGCGGATCCACCGCATTGAGAACGAGAGCACGCTTCATGCGTTCCTGACCAACAATCGCCGTAAACGGATAAATTGGCGGCATTTTACTCCTCAATCTTGATTATAATCGAGTCTCAATCTTATCACAAAGGTTGCAAAGATTGTCTATCCGCTTTATAATGTTGCCCATATCTTATTCGAATTCGGAGTTCGTTTTTATATGGATCAAAATGATGTCCTAAAGGGTCAGGGGGAGGAAAGCGAATACAACCAGGCAGATCGTGAGCAAGCCGAACCGAAAGCCAACCAGGAGAACGCCTCCATGGAAACCCTCTTGAGTGAAGAGGGTTTGGGTTTGGATTTTCCCAAGCAGGGCGAGATTCGCATTGGCACCATCGCCACCATCGGTGAGAATGAAATCCTGGTCAGCGTCGGCACAAAATCTGAGGGCGTCATCTCTGGCAGAGAGTTCGAGCAAATCCCTGCCGAGGAGCGAGCTACGTTCTCTGTCGGCGCAGAGATTCCGGTTTATGTGCTCACCCCCGAAGACGCCAACGGCAATGTCGTCCTCTCCTACTTGCGAGCCAGGGAGGAGAAAGATTGGCAGGAAGCCGAAGATCTTCTTGCATCTTCGAAGGTGTTCGAAAGCAAGATCATCGGCTTTAACAAGGGGGGGCTGCTGGTTCCTTTGGGGCGTTTACGCGGGTTTGTCCCTGCTTCACAAATCAGCCTGCTGAGGCGCGCCAGCCTCACGGGCGATACCCCCGACCAGCGCTGGGGAAAGATGGTGGGGGATGCAATCCAGGTGCGGGTGATCGAGGTGGACCGCGAGCGACGCCGCCTGATCTTATCCGAACGCGCCGCTCTGCAAGAGACCCGTGAGACATTGAAGGATCGCCTCCTGGAAGAGTTGAAAGAAGGCGATGTGCGCAAGGGTCGGGTGACCAGCGTGGCGGATTTCGGCGCCTTCGTCAATATTGACGGGGCGGATGGGCTGGTGCATCTCTCTGAAATCTCCTGGGAACGGATTCAGCACCCCAACGAGGTGCTCAAGGTGGGGCAGGAAGTTGAGGTCAAAGTCATCAGCATTGACCAGGAACGCAAGCGAATCGGGCTCTCCATCCGCCAGTTGCAGCCCGACCCCTGGTTGAAGCGGGTGGAGCATATAAAAGAAGGGCAATTGATCGAGGCAAAGGTCACCCACCTGACCAAGTTTGGGGCGTTTGCCCGCCTGGATGATGACCTGGAGGGCTTGATTCATATCTCCGAGCTGAGCGAGCACCGTATCAATCATCCTAAAGAGGTTGTGAAAGAAGGCGATGAGGTCACCCTGCGGGTGATCAAGATTGACCCTGAGCGCCGGCGGATTGGCTTGAGTCTGCGCAAAGTGGACTCCGCCGCCTATTCCGACCTGGATTGGAAAATGGAACTGGCGGAAGAGGTTGAAGAGGTGGTTGAAGAGGTGATGGAGAGCAAAGAAGAGCCTCCGGCGGTTGAAGCGACTATCGAGACAGAGCCGCCTTCGTTAGTTGAAGCGCCTGAGCAGGAAGAGCAGGTATCTCCTCCTGCCGAAGAAGGTGAAGAGCAGGCGGATTGATCCCCGCCAAACCCCCTCGGGGTAATCAGTCGAGATATGCAGCGCACCTGTTATGGGTGCGCTTTTGCCATACATAAGAATTGTATTAACCTTACTCCTTTGATTGCTAAAAACACTTTTTCATCGGGCAATCTCTGGTAGAATCCAATTGGGACAATATGTCTCATAATCAAACTCAGAAGTTAGCAAAGAATTATTGTTTTTCAAATTAGGAGGTATGCCTTGGCTGGCATGGAACGTTTTACGCAGAGGGCGCGCAGGGTGCTGAGCCTGGCTCATCAGGAAGCTGAACGCATGCGTCACAACTACATCGGCACGGAACACCTGCTCCTCGGCTTGATTCGCGAGGAGGGAGGCGTTGCCGGGCGCGTGTTGCGCGAGCTTGGGTTGGAAGTTGAGCGCGTCCAGGAAATGGTCGAGCGCATGACCGGGACGGGACAATACCGGGGAGGCAAGCTCGACCTCTCGCCGGGCACCCAACAGGTATTGGAATACGCAGTTGAAGAAGCCCGCAGATTGGGGCATCATTATATCGGTACGGAACACCTTTTGTTAGGATTGGTTCGCCATGGCGAGGGCGTGGCGTTAGATGTGTTGCGCAAGATGGGGGTCACCCCCGAACAGATTCGCCGCCAGACCCGGCGGGTTTTGCAGGAGAGCAGCGCTTCCAGGCGCACCAGCACCGCCGCCTCGACTGAACAGAAAACCTCTCGCCAGGAGCAGCAGAAAGCCAAGACGCCCATGGTGGATCAGCTTGCCACCGACCTGACCTCGCTGGCAGAGGAGGGTAAGCTCGACCCGGTGATCGGGCGACAGATGGAAATCGAGCGGGTCATCCAGATATTAGCCCGGCGCACCAAAAATAACCCCGCCCTGATTGGCGAACCAGGCGTGGGCAAGACCGCCATCGTCGAAGGCTTGGCTCAACGGATTGTGGACGCTGATGTCCCCGCGCCTTTGTTGGGCAAGCGCGTCTTGCAACTCGACGTGGGTTCCCTGGTCGCCGGAACGATGTATCGCGGTCAGTTCGAGGAACGCCTTAAGCGGGTCATTGATGAACTCAAAGCCTCTGGCGCCATCCTCTTCATTGACGAAGTCCACATGCTGGTGGGGGCAGGAGCCGCCGGTTCGTCGGTGGATGCCGCCAACATCCTCAAGCCCGCCCTCTCGCGGGGCGAGCTGCAGGTGATTGGCGCCACCACCCTGGACGAATACCGCAAGCACATCGAAAGCGACGCCGCCCTGGAACGCCGTTTTCAACCAATCATGGTCGAAGAGCCGACCGAAGAGGAAGCCATCGAGATCCTGCGCGGCATTCGCAGCGCCTATGAGGAGCACCACCGTCTGACCATCTCGGACGAAGCCCTCGACGCTGCGGTGCACCTCTCCGCCCGTTATGTCACCGAACGCTTCTTGCCCGATAAGGCGATTGACCTGATTGATGAATCGTCGTCTCGGGTGCGCATGTACAAGAGCGACGCCGCCAAGACCGCCAAAGAGTTGATGCGGCAGTTGCGCGAGGTGCGCGCCAATCACGAGCTTGCCCTGGAAGATAACCGTTACGATGACGCCCAGGACTTCCTCGAGCGCCAGGAGGCTTTGGAGCGCCAGCTCGAGCGCCTGCGCACCGGCTGGGACAGGGCAAACAGCCCGGTGGTCTCGGCTGAAGATATCGCCGAGGTGGTCTCGATGTGGACCGGTGTGCCGGTCATGCAAATCGCCCAGGAGGAGTCGCAGCGCCTGCTCCAGATGGAGGATGAACTGCGCAAGTATATCATCGGTCAGGAAGAAGCCATCCAGGCGATTTCCAAGGCAGTGCGCCGGGCGCGCGCCGGTCTCAAAGACCCCCGCCGCCCTATCGGCTCCTTCATCTTCCTCGGACCCACCGGCGTCGGCAAGACCGAGCTGACCAAAGCCATGGCGCGCTTCCTCTTTGGCAGCGAAGACGCCCTGATTCAGCTCGATATGTCCGAGTTCATGGAACGCCATACTGTCAGCCGCCTGGTCGGCGCCCCGCCGGGGTATGTTGGCTATGAAGAAGCCGGGCAGCTCACCGAGGCGCTGCGCCGCCGCCCTTACTCTATCGTCGTCTTTGACGAGATTGAGAAAGCCCACCCGGAAGCGCACAATATGCTCTTGCAAATTATGGAAGAAGGTCACCTCTCGGATGCCCGCGGGCGCAAGGTGGATTTCCGCAACGCCATCATCGTTATGACCTCTAACGTGGGCGCAGATATGATCAAGCGCCAGACATCCATCGGTTTTGCCCTGAAGAAGGACGAAGAGGTGGAAGAACGCCTGGCGTATGAAGACATGCGCAAGAAACTGCTCGACTCGCTCAAGCGTGTCTTCCGCCCCGAGTTTATCAACCGCCTGGATTCGGTCATCGTCTTCCGCTCTTTGAGCAAGAGCGACATCCAGAAGATCGTCCAGATTGAGCTGGATAAGGTGGCGCGACGTCTGGAGGACCACGCCATCACCCTGACCGCCACCCCTGCTGCGCTGGAAATGCTGGCAGACATGGGGTACGACCCGGAGATGGGCGCCCGCCCCTTGCGCCGGGTTATCCAGCAGACCGTCGAAGACCCGCTCTCCGACGCCATGCTGGGCGGAGAGTTCGAGGACGGCGATGTTATCATCGTGGATGTGGTGGACGGCGCCATCACACTGCGCCGCGGCGAAGAGCAGTCTTCCCCGCCCACCGAAGCGTTGGCGGCAGCCTGACCTGTATCTCATAGATACATCGAGCGCCTGTTTTCTCTCCGAAAACAGGCGCTTTTATTCATCCTGGGTTGACGTCTGATTCCCCTCTCTTGAGGGCATCCCTCGGGATTGGGTTATTTGCGCACCATCGGCAGGTAGATGCGTTTGTTCAAGCCGCTCGCCAGGAGGTAATCCCCGGAGGCGACCAGGGCGAAGGGCTGAGGTCCGTTGGCAATCTCATACCCATGAACATACACAGTGTAGGTGCCGTATTTTGCATTCGGGATGTAGACGCCCTCCACGTTGTTGCAGGCGTCCCATTTGATTGTGGTAGACTGCTGCCGCAGGCACTGCCCGGAAGTGTACAGCCCGGCGTTGCCGTAGTAATGCGTCCCATCCGGGGCGACCACCTCCAGGTCGAGGTTGTTGACCAATGCCTTGCCCGCCGCAATGGCGCCCGGGTAATCCGTCCAGACCAGGGTCAGGCGCAGCGGACCGCCTGCGACCGGCGGCGGGGGCGTGGCGGTAGGTGTCGGAGCGGGTGTGCCCGGGGTTGGGGAAGGCGTTGGCGTGGCGGCGGTGGTGGTCCCAAAACCGCGGATCATCCAGTTGCCGCCGGAGGCAACCGTACCAATCAGGGCAAGGGTGTCATCGGTGGGCAATTGGGGCGGGTCGGGAGGTTCAGCCACCCACCAACCCACCCAGGAGCGGAGCTGGTCGCTGTTTTGGTCAATTGTGGCGGGGTAGCTGATGGGCGAGACTCCGTCATCCACATAGCGGTTGATCACGGCAATCAGCACATCGCCGGAGTTTGTGATGGCTATCGGCGAAGCCAGGTTGTACACCGACCAGGTTGCGCCATCCACTGCTTTGACGGTCTCGTGAATCACGCGCAGCAGAGTTGCCCCGTTCCCCGGGTTCGTATCGTTGTCCTGATACACCACCAGGTCAATCTCTCCGCCCAACGGCACGCCTGCTGAGCCATCGAACAGCACCTGGATTTGCTCCAGGTTGAAGGGGATGTCGCCGGGATTGGGCGTGAAGCGGTTGAACCAGATGAATTGGAACGACACGCCGTTTCCGGTATCCACCAGCCCCATCGCGTCTTCGTAAGAGCCGTCATCCAGCGCCATTGTCACATTCGCCTCGGGCGCAAGCGGGGAGGTTTGCCTGCTGCCGCCTTCTTGCCCCATCCCGCTCAGCGCCAGCTCGACCCGCCGCGGCGAGGTTGCGAACGGCTGGGGGGTGCTCACTGCCGGGGGCAAGTCTTCCTGCGCTGCGCTCCCTTCCAGCGAGAGCGGATTAACCTCCGCCTGCGCCGACGATCCGCCCACCTTAAGGGTGTAGGTGATGGTTTTGCCAGAGTCTGTCAGCCCGCTGGTGTTGTCCACCAGCCAAATCTGGCGTGGGGCAGGAGGGTTGATGCTGGCTTTCAGGTCCACCCGTCCCCAACCGGAGACGTTGTTCGGGCGCGTATAGGGAATCTCCTGTGGGCTGGTGTACTGCCCGGGGCTGATGTCCGTCGCGCCGTTGAGCAGGGCGGCTTTCATCAACGCCGCGCTGGGGTTGCTGAAGCCGCGCAGCCTGGTCAGCCACTCGCGCACCAGCGCCGCCGAGCCGGCGGTGAGCGGCGTCGCCATGCTGGTGCCGCCGTTGTAGGTGTAATGCTCGTTATAAGATAGCCAGCCTGTCCCTGCCGCCGGGTCGTGCGAGCGGGCGGAGAGGATAAAGGTGCCCGGGGCGACGATATCCGGCTTGACCCTGCCGTCGTCAGCAGGTCCGCGGCTGGAGAAAGCCGCCATGCCGGTGATGTCGTCTGCCAGGTAGTCGCTGGCGATCGGCTCGGCGAAGAAGGAGAAGTTATCTCCCCAGTTATACTGGGTGAAATTGGGACGGTTGTTCTCGGTGGCGCCCACCGTCACCACGTTCTTGGCTGTGCCGGGGGAGAGGATGGAGTCGCTATCCACCAGCCCGTCGTAATCCTGGTCGGCGCCGCTGTTGCCCGCCGCGTACAGAATCAGCAGGTTTTTCAAGTTCCAGGCAGCCCAGTCCACCTCGCGTGATTGCAGGTCATAACCGCCGTAGGGGTTGGGTGGCTCGCCGCTGGCTCCTCCCCAGGAATCGCTGTGGATGCGGGCGTTCAGGTTATAAGCCGGCTGGAACAGGTCGGCGTACAGGGTATCGGGGATGCATTCCAGGTAATCCGTATCTGGATCGTCAATCGCCTGGAAGACAATCTTTGCCTGGGGTGCAGATCCGGCGAACTGCCCTCCGGAGAGGGCGCCGTTGCCCAGAGCGCTGCCGGTGACGTGCGTGCCGTGCCCCTGGAAGTCGTTCCAGGCGGTGCGCCCGGTGAAGGGCTCGCAGAGCGAGGAGCCGGAGACGATGCGCCCCTCGAAGTCATCGCTCATGGTGGAGTCATTTTTACCCACATCCAAGCCGCTGTCGGCGATTGCCACCACCTGGTTGTTCCCATACAGCCCCAACGATGTGCGCACAGGGGTGACGTTCATGATCCCCTCGCCGATGTCATTCAAGAGCTGGCGCGGCTGGTAGGTCTGCACCCACACCACCCCGTCCAACGCCGCCAGCGGGTACACCTGGCTTGCGGGCAGGCTCAGGCGCAGGTAGCCCGCCAGGTCGCCGCTGGATCGGGATCGCAGGCTGCCGCCCAAAGCCTCCACCTGCGCCGCCAGGCTATCCAGGTCGGCGTCCGGCAGGGTAGCCACCTGAAGCTCCAGGGATTCCCCGCCCGCTTCGACCATGTTGGCTGCCTTTTCGCTCAGCGAGGCGGGCAGGCGGTACGCCGGGTGGTAGGCGCCCACCCAGCGCACAAAGGGCAGGGAGCGCAGCGCCTGGGCAGTTTCCCCATCTATCCGGGTGAGAAAAGCATGCTCCGGGATGTAGTCATAGAGGCGCGCTCCGGTGGCTTCGACCGCCTCTTTCCATGCCTGCTGCACCGGTCCATTGAACTGCACCAGCATCATCGCCGGTTTGTCCGCCTCGAACTGCATTTGCAGGGCATCCGGCAGGCGCGGCTCTGCCTTGAGCGGATCGAAGCTGGCGTATTGCAGGCGAATCTGGGGCGACTCAGCCGCAGGCTGGGTGGCAAAGACGCTGAGCAAGGGGAGGGCAAACAGCAAGAGCGCCGCTGCCAGCAACAAAGGGAGGGTATGTTGATTGAGTGTGGGAGTTCGCATGGTTTTCTCCTGACCCAGAGCAGGGGGTGTTTGCATCGGTGAAAGGCGCTGCAGGCGGCTTTCCCCTTGCATAAACGGTTATAATAAATATCACCTGTGCAATGCCTGATAACCTTTGGGCGTTGTGCGCCGGCTATGGGCTAATTTTACTTGATAAAACCCTGATCCGATATTACTTAACTGTTAGGGGAATCTGAGATTTGATGAGCCAACCGTTGAAAGTTGTCATCCCGATGGCGGGGCTGGGCACTCGCCTGCGACCACACACCTGGAGCAAACCCAAGCAGTTGATCAGCGTGGCGGGGAAGGCGGTGCTGGACCATGTCCTGGAGACGCTAAAAACCCTGCCCGACCCGCAGAATATCGAGTTGATCAATATCGTCGGCTACCTGGGGGAGCAGATAGAAGCCTATATGGGCGAGCGCCACCCTGAGATTAAGGCGCGTTATGTGGTGCAGGAAAACCCCCGCGGTCAATCCCACGCCATCCACCTGGCGCGAGAGTACCTGGACGGACCGATGCTGATGGTTTTCGCCGATACCCTGATTGAAACCGACCTGTCTTTTCTGGAGAGCGAGGCGGCGGAAGCGGTGGTATGGGTAAAGCAGGTGCCCGACCCGCGCCGTTTTGGCGTGGCACAGGTGGGGGAGAATGGCTGGGTAAAGCGCATGATTGAAAAACCCCAGGATATGGAGATTAACCTGGCGGTGGTCGGTTTTTATTATTTCCAAAATTCGCAAGACCTGCTCGCGGCGATTGAAGAACAAATGCGCCGCAACCTGCAGCTTAAGGGAGAGTTCTTCCTGGTGGATGCGGTCAATATCATGCTGGAGCGGGGCTTACGGATGCGCGCCGAGAAGGTGGACGTGTGGCTGGACGCGGGCACGCCGGAAGCACTGCTGGAGATGAACCGCTATCTGCTGGAGAACGGGCGGAGCAATTGCCGCGAAGATAACCCCTACCCTGGGAGTGTGATCATCCCTCCTGTGTTCATCCACCCGACGGCGCAGGTGCGCAATTCCATCGTCGGACCGCACGTCTCCCTGGGGGCGGGGTGTCTGGTGGAGACCAGCATCATCCACGATTCGATTCTCGAAGATGAGGCGTGGGTCGAGGGCGCGGTCCTGGAAGGTTCGCTCATCGGGCGGCGCGCTCAGATTCACCGCAGGGCGGCGACCATCAACGCTGGCGACCAGACCACGGTGACCCTGTGAACGGCGCACTGCCGGGGTTTATTTCAGGCAAAATAACAGGATGAGCGAAATTATCCCTGCCAACGATGTCGAGTGCCGTTCGGATGCTGCCTACGCCGAGCGCCCGCTGGCTTTCACCTGGCGCGGGGAGAGGCGGGAGGTGGCGCAGGTGCTCCAGCGCTGGCGCTCTCCGGCGGGCAAGGGTTTTCGAGTCCGCGCCCGCGACGGCGGGGTTTTCAGGCTTTTTTACGACGAGGACGAAGACGCCTGGCAAATCGTTGCAGAATAGCAGGGCGTCGTCAGACAACCTGTAAGCTGGATATATCAAGGAGAAAAATTGAGCAGGCAATACGTTGCGACCCGCGTGGCGGGTTTAAAACCCTCTGGAATCCGCAAGTTTTTTGATATTGTCGCCACCATGCAGGAGGTCATCTCGTTGGGCATCGGCGAGCCAGATTTCACCACCCCGCCGGCAATCCTGCAGGCTGGCATCCGCTCTCTGGAGCGAGGCGCGACGCACTACACCTCCAATGCGGGCTTGTTCGAGCTACGCCAGGCGCTCTCGCAGCATCTGCAGCGCCTGTACGGCGTTTCGTACAATCCACAGAGCGAGTTGTTGATTACGGTAGGGGTGTCGGAGGCGCTCTATCTGGCGATGACCACCCTCTTGAACCCGGGGGAAGAGGTGATCGTCCCCACGCCGTGCTTTGTCGCCTATCAGGCGGAGGTGATATTGGCAGGCGGTGTGGCGGTGGAGGTGCCTACCTTTGTGGAGGATGGCTTTCAGATGCGCCCCGAAGCTTTGGAAGCGGCGATCACGCCGCGCACCAAAGCTATCCTCATCAGTTCTCCCAACAACCCAACCGGCGGGGTGGCGTCGCGGGAGGTTTTGCTGGAGATTGGGCGCATCGCCGAGAAGCACGACCTGGTGGTTATCTCTGACGAGCTGTACGATCAACTGGTGTATGGCGTGGAACATGTCTGCTTTGCCAGTCTGCCGGGGATGTGGCAGCGCACCGTTTTGCTGGGAGGCTTCTCCAAAAATTACGCCATGACCGGCTGGCGGGTGGGTTTTGCCGCTGCGCCGGAGGAGATATTACGCGGCATGCTGCGCGTCCACCAGTACACCATCATGTCCGCGCCAACGCCCTCCCAGGAGGCGGCATTGGAAGCGCTCAAGAATGGCGCGCCTTATGTCAAAGAGATGCGCCTGGAGTACGACCGCCGCCGCCGGCTGATTGTGGGCGGCTTGAACCAGTTGGGCTTGCCCACCTTTGAGCCGCATGGCGCCTTTTACGCCTTTCCCGATATTCGCGCCAGCGGGATGGATGAGGAGACATTTGCCCAGAAGCTGCTCCAGGAGGAGCGGGTGGCGGTGGTGCCCGGCACCGCGTTCGGTCCGGGGGGCGAGGGGTACGTGCGCTGCTCGTATGCCACCGCCTACGAGAAGATTGAGGAGGCATTGAGCCGTATCGAGCGTTTCATGCGCCGTTACGGATGAGCGTGTATGGAATTTGAAGCCGTCATCGGTCTGGAGGTCCACGCCGAGCTGGCGACCCGCTCCAAGATGTTCTGTCCCTGCCCGGTGGTGGATTCGACCGTGGCAAAACCGAACATCGCCGTCTGTCCGGTGTGCGCAGGGATGCCGGGCGCGCTGCCGGTGGTCAACCGCCGGGCGGTGGAATATGCCCTGCGTGTGGCGCTGGCGTTGGAATGCGAGATTAATCCGGTGAGCGTCTTCGCCCGCAAGAACTACTTTTATCCGGATTTACCCAAAGGGTATCAGATATCTCAATATGAGCAGCCCCTGGCGCGTCACGGGCGGTTGAGCATCTTGACCTCCGAAGGGGAGCGCACGGTGCGTATCCGCCGGGTTCACCTCGAGGAGGACACCGGCAAGCTCACCCATGTCAGCCAGGGGGGCGAGGCGTACTCGTTGATTGATTTAAACCGGGCGGGCGTGCCTCTTCTGGAGATAGTCTCTGAGCCAGACCTGCATAGCGCCGAGGATGTGCGCGCCTATGCCAGCGCTTTGCGCAGCATCTTGCGCTACCTGGGGGTCAATTCTGGGGATATGCAGAAGGGTGTGATGCGAATCGAACCAAACGTCTCGGTGCGTCCACTGGGCAGCCACGAATTCGGCACCCGGACCGAAATCAAGAACCTGAACAGCTTCCGCTCTCTGGAGCGTTCGGTCGCCTACGAGATTCGACGCCAGAGCCAGCTATTGCGCCAGGGGTTGCCGGTGGCGCAGGAGACGATGGGCTGGGATGACGCCCGCGAGATGACTGCGCCCCAACGCTCCAAAGAAGAAGCCCACGACTACCGCTATTTCCCGGAGCCAGACCTGCCGCCGCTGGTCGTGAGCCAGGAATGGGTGGAGCAGGTGCACTCCGCCCTGCCGGAACTACCCGGGGCGAAATATCACCGCTTCCGCCAGATGTATGGCTTGAGCGCCTACGACGCCGAAGTGCTGGTTGCGGAACGGTCTGTGGCGGATTACTTTGAGGCGGTCGTTGCCGCCTCGGGGGTGTCTCCCAAGATGGCAGCCAACTGGATCACTGGCGAGTTGTTCAGCCTGCTCAACCAGGCTGGCGACGATCTCGAGACGCCGCGCATCCATCCCAAAGAACTGACAGGGTTGCTTGAGATGGTCGCCGCGGGCGAGATTAACCAGACCACCGCCAAGGCGGTGCTGGCGGAGATGTACCAGAGCGGCAGGAAGGCGCAGGAGATCGTCGCGGAGCGCGGTTTGCGCCAGGTTTCGGATGCAGACCTCATCGCCGGGCTGGTGCGTCGGGTGCTGGACGAGCATCCCGCCCAGGTGCAATCTTACCTGGGTGGTAAAGAGAGCGTGGCTGGCTGGCTGTTTGGTCAGGTGATGCGCGCTGCCAAAGGGCAGGCAAACCCCCAGGTCGTGCAGAGAGAGCTGACGCGCCAGTTAAAAGAGCGACAGAATCAATGAACTTGAATATGGCATTTGTCACTTGACGAATTGTCAGACATTTGCTATGGTTAAATAACCCTGAATTTGGAGCACGAGACGCAACAATGAGCTCCCTGGCTGACATCTCCCCTGCATCGTCAGGCAACTGAGCGGGCACACGTCCGGTGTGCCCGTTTTATATTTTTCTGGGATAAGGTGTAACTCAAAAGAGCTTTTTCAAATCAAAACATCACGATAAAAGGTTGGAATCAGGAGAAAATGCTTATGGCAGAGACAATTAACGCTTTTCAGATGGCGCAGAGTCAGTTCGATCACGTTGCTAAGTTGCTCAACCTGGACCCGCAGGTTGGCGAGATGCTGCGCTGGCCCAGCCGGGAATTCAAGTTCATGATTCCGGTCACGATGGATGACGGCACCAAGCGCGTCTTTTTTGGTTATCGCGTCCAGCACAACGATGCCCGCGGACCTGCCAAGGGCGGTATCCGCTTTCACCCCTCGGAGACGCTGGACACCGTGCGCGCCCTGGCAATGTGGATGACCTGGAAGACCGCCGTCGCCGATATCCCCCTGGGCGGCGGCAAGGGCGGCGTCCCGGTTGATCCGGCGACCCTGACCGTGAGCGAAAAAGAGAGACTGGTGCGCGGCTGGGTGGACCAGATGTGGCGCAACATCGGTCCCCGCCAGGATGTGCCCGCCCCAGATGTCGGCACCACCCCGCAAATGATGGGTTGGATGATGGATGAATATTCCAAACTGGTTGGGCAATACACCCCAGGCGTGATCACCGGCAAGCCGGTGGGCGGCGGCGGCTCGTTGGGTCGCACCGAGGCGACCGGGTTTGGCGTGATTTATACCGTGCGCGAGGCGATGAAGCACCTCAAGATGGATCCCAAGAAAGCGGTGGCGGCGGTGCAGGGTTTTGGCAACGTCTCGCAATACGCCGCCATCGGTTTTGTCGAGCTGCTGGGTGGCAAGGTGGTGTGCGTCTCGTATTGGGATCGCGAGGATCGCACGGCGTACACGGTTAGCAAGGCGGACGGGGTCAATCCGCGCTATCTGCAGTCCATCACCGATATCTACGGCTCAATTGATAAGGATAAGGCGGTCAAAGAAGGTTACAAGATAGAGCCTGGCGAAGACTGGATCAACAAGGATGTGGATGTGCTCATCCCTGGCGCGCTGGAAGGGCAGATCAACGCCGAGACGGTCAAGCGCATCAGCGACCGGGTGCGCCTGGTGGCGGAGGGCGCCAATGGTCCCACCACGCCCGAGGCGGACGAGGTGCTTAAGCGCAACGGCGTATTCGTCATCCCCGATTTCCTGTGCAACGCCGGCGGGGTGACCACCTCGTACTTCGAGAGCGTGCAGAACGATATGAATTACTACTGGACCAAAGAAGAGGTGCTGCAGCGCCTGGATACCAAGATGACTCAGGCTTTCAACAGCGTGCTGGAGATGTCGGAGAGCCAGAAGGTGTTCATGCGCGACGCGGCGTATATGGTGGCGATTGACCGGGTGGTCAAAGCCATGGAACTGCGCGGCTGGGTGTAAGCCGCCTGGTTTGTTCGAACACAAGACAGACAGTTTGCAGACCGCGGTCCGCAAACTGTCTGTTTTATCTCCAGAGTCAGAGCCAACCCGACTCTTATCTACTCCTCTGCGGTAATGTGCAAGACATATTGGACAATGGTGTTTCCAAACGAGGGGTGGGTGCTGCCCTCCACCCAGGGCATGACGAAGGTGCCATAGCCGTTGAAAGGATAGACGCCCTCGTCGCGAATTGGTGTCGTCCGACCGATCACAGCGTAATGCCCGTCGTCGCTGAAAGACGGCGTGAGTTCCAATGAGAGGACGCCTGCCTCATTGGTCAGCTTTCCCGAAAGTTGAACCTCGGCGTTGACATCAATCGAGCAGTCTAATTCGTTTCCGATGACTGCCTGCTCGGCAAATTTGATTTGACCGCTGCCGGTCAGCTCTACCGGACTGGAGTCCGGAACGCTTTCGAAGTCAATCCCACCCGCCATGACCCAGCTTTGCGAACAGACGCTAAAAATCCGGATATCCAGGCGACCGGCGACGCGGCAGGGGGGCACATCTTCCAGCAGATCGGTGGACAGACCCCTTTCCCGAACATAGGCGTTCCATTGATGGGCGAGAGCCTGTTGGGCTTTAGATTTAACCGCCTCGTAGCGCGCTTCTTCCGGCTCCAACCCTTCCACGCCGAGCATGTAGGCTTTGGCGGCTGTGTTCAGAAGCTGAACGACCGCCTCCCGGTCAGCCTGACAGGGGTCGAAGTCCTCAATCGCGGCGTCAATCATCTCGGTAGCTATCTGGTTCGTCCGTTGGCGCGCCATTTGCTCCAGGTCCTCGATCCCGAATAGAATCGCCTCTTCTTCAATCCGCAGCGACCCGAGCAAATCGGCGTCTGCCAGTTCCTGGGCGGCGTGGGTTCTGAGCATTTGATTGGCTGCGTCCTGGTAGAGCTGGAAATCGCCGCCGAGGTAATAGACAGCCTCCGCCATCCCCAAAATATCGCGGACAGTCTCACGCCAATCCCTCGTCTTGAGTCGCGCCAGTGCTAACCGCCCGTGACTGACCGTCTCGCTGATTTCCTGCAATCTTTGGCGCAGCATATCCAGGGCTTGGTCTTTTTTC
>JBBIPD010000001.1:0-39022 GCA_037443025.1 Chloroflexota bacterium | reverse complement strand
CCGCCCGCGGCAGTTCACCCCCGAACCGGCGGCGAGGTTCACCCCCACCCCCCGCGTGGCGCCCGCCAGCAAGCCAACCACTGCGTCGTTGACCACCTCGAGCGGGCAAGACAAGCCCAGGGCGGCAATCGCCCCGAGGTGCGCCTGACGCTCGGATGGAAAATCATAACCCGCCACGCCAAAACCGGCTCCGGCGATCTGCCCCGGCTGTATGGCAGACATTTCCAACGCCCGACCGAACGCCTCCTGCAGGGCGCGCTGCAGACCCTCGTAGCCCACAGTCTGGTGGTTGCCGCCCGAAGATTTGCCATAACCCAGGCAGCGCCCCACTTCGCAGGCGATCATGGCATCGGTTTTGGAGGAGCCAACATCAACGCCGAGAAAGTACCTCATGCGACCTCCATCTACCCCCGCCCCAGCCCTCCCCCGCTGCCGGGGCAGAGCGTCAGGTCGAAAAAGCCCCTTTCTTCGCATCCAGCCTCTCTTTAATCTCCCGCAAGCGCCTGCCGTGCAGGGGGTACAGCCACAGCAGAAAGATGGCAAACAGGAAGCCGATGCTGGTGGGGACGGTGAGGAAGATGCGGAAGCCCAGGTCCACGCTGGCGGGTTGGACCTCGAGCAGGGTGTCGTAGCCAAAGGCGGGCATGATCAGCCCGAACACCGAGGAGACCAGCAGCCCGCTCAAGGTGATGAGAAAGCCGCTCATGCCAAAGTACATCCCGGCGCGCTGGTGACCTGTTTTGACTTCATCCTCATCTACCACTTCGGCGATAATCACATCGCCGATGAGCACCAACCCGCCCAGCCCAATCCCCAGCACCACCGCCGCGGCGTAGGTGAAGAGGATGTTGGGCGAGAAGCCCATCGGCACAATCCCCAATATCATCACTGCATTCGCCAGCATCAGCGTGCGGCGCGAATCCAGCTTATTCGCCACCCAGTTGCGCCAGGGGTAGAGCGAGAGCATGGCGACCAGGAAAGCGACGCCCAGGATGACGGTTGCCAGGCTTTCATCCACCTTCAGGCTGTATTTGAGGTAAAACAAGATGCCCATCTGCAAGACGCCGGTGGCAAAGAAGCGCATCGCCTGCGCCCCGGCGGCGGTCAGGTAACTACGGTTCATGAAAGTGTACTTAAGCGCCTTGCCGAAGGGAAAGCTGGCGTCGTTCTTCAGGTCAGGTCGCTCGAAGAGCGCCGGATAGCCGGTGTAAATGGCGATAACCGAGATGACCGCAAGAATGGTCGCCATGCCAGACCAGCCGAACATCTCCGCCAGCATGGGCGGCAGAGCGGCGCCCAGCACCAGGGCGATGGTCTGGAAGATATTCATCTTGGCGGCGACGTCCGTTCGCTCGCGGTAATCGCTGAACATCTCCGGCAGCAGCCCATAAAAGCCGGTGGCGATGGCAGTGTAGAGACCTTCCCAGATGACGATGACTGTCCCGAAGTAGATGAGCAAGCCCAGCGGGTTATCCCTGCCATCGAAGGGGGCGGTGAAGAGCAGGGCAAACATCACCGCGTAGGGCAGCCCGCCGAACAGGACGTATGGGATGCGCCTGCCCCAGCGCGAGCGGGTGCGGTCGGAGAGGTAGCCCAGAGCGGGGTTGTTGAGGGCGTTGTAGATGGTGTATCCGAACCAGAAGACGGCAAACCACTCGGCGGGCAGGTTCTTCACGTCCACGATGTAGAACGCCATCACCCCGGCGATTGCCTCGGCGGGTGTGGCGACTCCCAGGCTCATCAGCGAATAGCGCAGGCGCGTTTTGGTGCTGGTCTCGAATGTCAATGCGGTTTCTGTCATTGGGTTCTCCTCCTGCGCTTGATAGCGCGGATAGGGGGCGGCTCAGAGTCCACAGTGCAAAGCCGCCGGGTGCAATGCTTTCAGCGGCTCGCCGCGCTCAAAAGGCTTGCCCGCCGCCGCCTGGCGCGATTTCATGTCCAGCGCGTAGAGCAGCTCCTCCATCCCCTGCGGGTTGAATTGCGCCTGGTAACAGCGCAGGGCGGCGACCTTCGTCTCCCAGACGGAGGAAACGTCTATGACCTGGTTGGGCTCACGCGTATAGTAGAAGGCGACGCCCTGAAGATTGTGCCCGGCATAGGCGGCGTCCACCGCCGGGTCGCTGGAGGCGATTTTAGGCAGCCCCAGAAAAATGACCGCCTCCGCCACCGCCAAGCCGGTCTGGATGTGGTCGCGGTGCGCTTCGTAGGTCAGCCAGGGGTCTGGGGTGAAGATCACATCTGGTTTGAGCAGGCGGATGTATTTGAGCATATCCCGGCGCAGGGCAAAGTAGTCATAATCGCCGGCGTCCGGGTAGCCCAGGGAGATTTGCCGATCCACGCCGATGATTGACCCCGCGGCGAGCTGATCGCGCTCCAGCGCTCTGGCAGCCTCTTCGGGGGAGAGCGAACTATCCACCACCCCCATCAGGTCGTCGGTCACGGTCAGGTAGATGATTTCAGCCCCGGCTTTTTTGAGCAGGGCGATTGTCCCGCCGGCGGCGATGTCGTTGTCGTCGTAATGCGGCTGGACGCAGAGGAGACGCTTTGCGAAAAAGATATCGGGAATGGGAAGGATGGACTCAAGGGTCATGGGCAACCTCGCTTGGATAGGGTGGGTTCACGGCGCTCCCACAATGATCTCGCGCCGTTCCTGCATCTGGGCGCGCAGGCGGGCTGAATCGGGCGGGAACACCCGATAGTACAGGGGCGTCACCAGGAAGGCAAGCGTCCAAAAGCCGCAGGTCAGGATGAGCAGCGTGCTGGAGAGACCGTAGCGGTTGGCAAAATTGCCAAACAGGATGATGACCAGCGAGGCGAAGGCGCCGTTGACGAATTCGGTGAGCGCCATGGCGGTGCTGCGCAGCTCCGGTCGGACGGCGCTCTGCACCATGGGCTGCATCGCGCCGCGCCGGGTCCAATCCAGGAAGAAGCCTGCCAGGAGCGAGCAGATTACAATCTCCGGGGTGGTGGTCGCCCGGCTGAACAGGTACCACATCGCGGGCAGGGCGATGGCAATCGAGATTTGCGAGACCACGGCGCGCCCGTATTTGGGCGAGCGTTGAAACGCCTTATCCCCAACCACGCCGCCCACGAAATTGCCCACCGCCAGGGCAATCACCACGCCCCCGAAAAACAGCGGCGCATCCGATTCTGAAAAGCCGCGGTCGTCCACCAGCCAGGTGACGTAAAAAGTCGCCAGGGCGTTGATGGTGGTCAGCATGAAAACGCCCTGGAGGAAGTTCACCAGCACCGTCTTGACCCCAAGCAGCTCGCGCACGCCTTTCAAATCGAAGCGGAAGCGGGCGGCGGCTTCGTCTGTGATGATGCTCTCCAGCTCAGGCTCCGCCGCGCCGCGCACCGGCTCCCTGACCAGGAGAGCGATCACCAAGCCGGAGAGGACGCTGGTCAAGCCCAGACCGATGAAGCCGATGCGCCAGCCGTTCTCGGAGACGCCAACCACAGCCCCAAACGCCAACGCCCCGGCGACGATGCCGAACATGCCGATGGCGCTGATGGCGCCCATGGCGCGCCCGCGCTTTTTTGGACCGAACGAATCCGCCAGGATGCTGAAGGCGGCAGGGTACAGGCAGCCCAACCCGATGCAGGCGATGACCCGGATGATGAGCAACTGCCAGTAATCGGTCACCAAGCCGCAGACAGAAGTCCACAACCCCCAGACTCCCGTGCCGATGACCAAAATCCATTTGCGGTTGTAACGGTCTGCCAGCATACCCCAAAAGGGTCCGCTGAAGGTCTGGAAAATGACGCGGATGCTGTCAATGTAGCCCAATTGAGCATAGGACAGCCCGAGGGCGGCGCGCACGGCGGGCCAGAGCATGGGCAAAGCCACATCTTCGGCGGAGTCGATGAAGAACCCAAAGCCGAGGGCGGTCAGGATGCGCCCCCCGCCTTTTTTCCTGGTAGATTCCATGACGCCCTTCATTGTGCTTACCGGGATGCAATGCCGAACTTTTGGCGCAGGTCTGCATAGGCTTTCTGGCAGACGCCCAGGGCGTAGAACTCGCACTTCCACTCGCCGCCGGGTCCGCAGAAGTATTCCAGCTTTTCATAGGGGACTTTCTCCGCCAGCAGGCGCTGCAGGTCCTCCAGGCGGGTCTGGTCGCCGGGTTTCAGCCCCAGGTGTTTAAGGACGGTGGCGTCTTTGGTGATCTTGTTCTTCCAACCGGTCGAGCAACGCCCTTCCTCCTCCGACCAATAGCCGCACTGGTAGCAAAACAGGTCGTAACCGTAGATGCTTTCGATGATCAAATCGGGGTTGGGGTTGAAGTGTTCCACCAGGCTGGCGTAACCCAGGCGGAAGGTGGGCTGGGCAATCAACTGCTCGAACGCCCCGGCGCACAGATGGTGATGCCCCATCAGGCGCACGCGCTCGGCGATATCCTGGGGGATGATCTGCTGGAGCTGCGCCTCATCCCAGGGCGAGGCGTGGCTCTGGTCCAACTCGGGGCGCTCAGGGGCTGGCTCGGCGCCTTCCAGCGGCTCCGCCAGCATCTGGAAGAGAGGTTCCAGGTCGCCAAAGCGCTCCAGGCGGAACGCCTCCGCCAGGCAGGTCTCGCTATCCCAACCGGCTTCAATTGCCAGGGCTTTGGCTTGCTCCTGCAGGAACATCGCCAGCAGCGGGCGCAGGTCGCCCTCCATGGATTCATCCAGCCAGGGTACGCGCCTGCCCCAGGTTTTGAGCTGCAGGCGGTACTGGTTGATGGTGTTGCGCATCATCTCGCGCTAGGCGCACAACGCCTCGATTTTTCTCTCGATGGTCTTCGAGACCTCTTCGTAGTGGGTCGCTTTGGGCAACTGGCGGGCGAAGTACCAGCGCTCGCACACCGAAAACGGCGCCAGCCCCTCGGCAAAATGCTCCGGGTAGTGCTTGTCGAAACACGCCACCCAGAAGGCTTCGTCCACCGCCTGCGCCACGCGCAGGTGGTCCTGGTTGTTCTCATACAGCCCGAAAGGGTCGAAGGTGAAAACGGCGTAGGGCTGGTACTTGCGGAACAGATAGACGATGCGCTCGCGCAGTTTTCCCAGGGGGATATCCGCCAGCGTGTCGGTCTCGAAGCCCAATTCCACCACCTGGCGCACGCCGAGGATGGCTGCCGCCCGATGCAACTCCGCCGTGTTGCGGGCGATGGTCTCCTCGATGCTCAGCCCGACCGAGTCCTTGCGGTCGTCCGTGACCCGCGCCAAAATAATCTCCCAACCCTGGTCGGCGAATTTGGCGATGGTCGCCCCGCAGAACGCCGCGGCGTCGTCGGCGTGGGGGCTGATAATCATGGCTGTTGGCATAAGTCACCTCCATAAGCCGCCGGTTGAAACCGGCGGCTGGCACCCTGAAACCGGCTAAAGCCGGTTATTCACCCCAACCCGCTTTTATGCGTTGGCGCATCGGGTTTCACCCTGCCAGGCGTCGAATGAATTCGACGCCTAAACCGCCACCACCCTCCCCGTCCGGTTCGACTCATAGGCGGCGTCCACGATGCGCATGTTGGTCAAGCCTTCCTGCCAGCCCGGAACGGGGGTCTGGCGGGTTGCGACGCAGCCCAGGAAGTATTTCATCTGGGCGTTGTACATGCGCTGCGGGCAGTGCTCCTTGCGGGGGAACGCGTAGCCAGATGGGACGACCTGCACCTGTCGCGTTTGCCAGTCGGGGATTTCGAGCAGGGTGGGGAACAACTGCCCGAAGCCTTTTTGCCCGTAGAGCTGGGTGGCTGCCTCGGGAGCGTCGCTGTGCGGCTGCCACCAGCCGGATTCGATATAGGAAACGGCGCCGTTATCCCACTCGACAATCACCACCCCGGTGTCGTCCACATCGTAATCCTTGTAATACGTCCCGATTTTTGCAAACACACTCACCGGCTGCGGGTCGCCCAGCAGGAAGCGCGCCGTGTCAATGGCGTGGACGCCCATATCCACCATCGCCCCGCCTCCGGCGAACTGCTTCTGGGTGAACCAGCCCGCGGGTCCCCAATTGGCGTGCACGCCGTAGCCCTTGGTGCGGAAGATTTTGCCCAGGCGCGGCGCCTGCCTCTTCAGCCAGAGCACATCTCTATCGAAGCGCCAGCAGTGCGCCACCATCAAAGGAGCGCCGCTTTTCTGGCTGGCTTGCGCCATCTCCTGGCACTCGGCGGCGTTCAACGCCATCGGCTTCTCGACCATCACCGCCACGCCCGCCTTCAGGGCGGCGATCGCCTGCGGGGCGTGCAGGTAATTGGGCGTGCCGATGACCAGGGCGTCGAACTGCGCCTGCGCCAACGCCTCTTCCACGCTCTCGTACTGGCGCTCGATGCGGAAGCGCCTGGCGAAGCGCGCCCCCACCTGCGGGAACTTCTCAATCACGGCGACCACCTCCCCGCCATTCGTCTTCACCGCTCGGGCGTGGATGGCGGCGATATAGCCTGCGCCTGCAATGGCGACCTTCATCGCTTGCCTCCTCTCACACACAACCTCATCCCTGGAGGGTGTGGGCGATGCCAAAGGGCAGCCCGTGCTTTGCGCAGTAAGCCGGCAAATCCCTCAGGGTCTGGGCGGTCACCTCGGGGGGGATGCGCTCCAGGGGGATGTTGCACGCCCGCAACGCCGCCTCGTAGCGCCGGGTATCCTGCCCCTGCAGACCCGCCATAAGCAAAATCCCCGGTCCGACCAGGTCGCCGTGGGGCAAGCCGTGACCCAGGTAGTTCTCGGCGCAGTAGGCGAAGTAGTGCTCGCTGCCCTCCTCCGGGCGGGCGTGACCGACCTGGTTGCACAACTGCACCTCCATCGCCAGGCAATCGTAGAGCGTCTTCAATCCATCCGGGTCGCCGCGCCCGGCGGCTTCGGCGCAGTCCAGGACGCCCTCCAGGATGCTCTGGGCGTTGTGGTACACCCAGGGGACGAACTGCATGCCGGGAGGGTTCATCCCCCGCTCGTGGGCGAATTTCCAGTCCCAACAGCCGGTGGCGATGGACATGACATCCGTGACGCCCGCGGCGCGGATGGAGAGCGGCGCGCCGGCGATGACTTCGAGGTCCAGGATGAGCGTCTCCGGCGCTTTGGTGGGGATGTAATAGACACAACCCTCGCGGCGGACCCCCGAGGCGGCGGTGAGGAACGCGTCCACGGAAAGGGCGGTGGGCAAAACCACCAGCTCCAGGTTGAGGCGGGAGGCGAGGTACTTGCCGGCGTCGGCGGTCAGCCCGCCGCCCACGGCATAGACGATTTCGGGTTGGCTGGCGTCGATTTTCGAGAGCAGCTCATCCCAGTGGGCGGTATTGGCTTGGGTCGCCTCCAGCAGGGCGACCGTATGCAAACCGCTCAGGCTGGCGCCGACCGCGTTCCAGGCGGGCATGGAGGTGACCAGCAGGACGGGGCGTTTCTCCTCGACCTGCGAGAAGGGCATCAGGCGCGCAAAGGGCAGGGTGGGGATGGTTTTCATCACAGGTCTATCCGTTTCTCTGTGCCGCGGTCGAAGAAGAGCACCCCTTCAGGGTCAATTTCGACCCGGATGTTTTCTCTGGGTTTCAGGTGCGAGACGCCGTTCACGCGGGCTGTGACGCCGCCGCCCTGCCACTCCACCGTGACGTAAGTGAACGGACCCACAGGTTGCACCAGGCGCACCATCGCCGGGAAACCCTGAGCGCCCAGGCGCACAAATTCGGAGCGCACGCCCATGTCCACGGCGGCGGCGGGCGGCTGGATGGAGGCGGGCAGAGGAATCCGGGCTTTGCCAATCCGATAATACAAGCCATCCTGGCGCAGGAACTCGCCGCTGAAGATGTCCATCTGTGGGGTGCCGATAAAGCGCGCCACGTATTTTGAGGCGGGTCTGGCGTACACTTCCTCCGGCGTGCCAAACTGTTCCAGATGACCCAGGCGCACAACCGCGATGCGGTCGGAGAGGGATAAAGCTTCCTCCTGGTCGTGGGTGACAAAAATGGAGGTGACCCCCAGGCGCTGGTGCAATTCCTTGATTTCGCCGCGGGTCTTGATGCGCAGTGCGGCGTCCAGGTTGGAGAAAGGCTCATCAAACAAGAAGATGGAAGGCTCGCGGATGACCGCCCGACCGATGGCGACGCGCTGCTGCTGCCCGCCGGAAAGCTCGCGGGGCAGGCGGTGGAGCAACTGCTCCAGCTCGAGCATCTCCGCCACTTTCCTCACCCGTTCGCGGATTTCATCTTTGGGGCGCTTTCTCAAACGCAGTGAAAAGCCGATGTTTTCTTCCACCGTCATGTGCGGATAAAGGGCATAGTTCTGAAAGACCATCGCCACATCCCGCTCGTAGGGTCCAAGATGGTTGACGGTTTTTCCATTGATTCGAATCTCGCCCGAGGTGACATCCTCCAACCCGGCGGTCATATTGAGGATGGTGGATTTGCCGCAACCCGAGGGACCGAGCAGCGTGACGAACTCGCCTTCTTCCACGCGCAGGCTGATGTCGTTCACGGCGGTGACCTCGCCAAATTTCTTCACGATGTGGACCAATTCAAGGGTAGCCATCAGGCTTTGATCGCTCCTTCCACGAAGCCCTCCAGAATGAACTTGCGGAAAATAATGGCAAGCAACACTACCGGGACGCTTGCCAGCACCGCCGAAGCAAGCATCTGCCCGTAGAGAGTCTGGTACTGACCCGAGAACTCAGCGATGGCGATGGGCGCGGTTTTGACGTTGATGCGGGTGAGGATAATGGCGAAGAAGAATTCGTTCCACGATTCGATGAAGACAAAAACGCCGGTGGCAAATAACGGCGGCAGGGAAATGGGCAGAACCACATGCCGAAAGGTTTGCAAAGGCGAGGCGCCATCCACGGCGGCGGCGCGCTCCAGTTCCATGGGCACACTCTCGAAAAAGCCCTTCAAGATCCAGATAACGATGGGCAGCGTGAAAGACAAATACACCACAACCAACGCAAAGTGGGTGTCCACCAGGTGCAGGCGGCTCATCACCAGAAAGAGGGGGATGGCAATGACGATGCCGGGGAACATCTGGGTGGCAAGAATCATCATCAGAATCGTACCGCTGCCGGGCATGCGCAACCGCGCCAGGGCGTAGGCTGCCATCGAGCCAATCACCAGCCCCACAGCGCCGGTGAAGGTGGCGATGATGAACGAGTTGATCAACCCCGAGAACAAGCCGCGGCTGCTATCAAGAACCAGCCGGTAATTCTCCAGGGTCAGATTGAGCGGGTTCAGGTCTGGCGGGCGGGAGGTGAGCGCCGAAAGAGGAAGCAGGCTGGTGATCACTGCCCAAATCACCGGTCCCAGGGCGATTAAGGTGAAGAGAGCCAGCCCCAGGCGGATAAAGAAACGCGATAGATAGCGCCTATAAGAGAACATATCAGCCTGCCCTTTCGCCGGTTTGACGGGGTCGCAAAGCGCGGATGTAGATCAGCGCCAATAAGAACATCATCACGAAAAGCACATTGGCAATCGCCGCGCCGTAGCCGACATCCAGGTTGCTGAAGGTCTCGCGCCAGGAGAGATAGTTGAGCAGGACGGTGCTGTCGGCGGGGCTGCCCTTGGTGAGGACATAAATCAGGTCGAACACTTTCAGCGCCCAGATGCTCTGCAAGACAATGGAGATGACCAGCGTGGTTTTCAGCCCGGGCAGGGTGACGTGCTGGAACTGCTGCCAGGTGTTGGCGCCGTCCAGCCGGGCGGCTTTATACAGGTAAGACGGGATATTCTGTAAGCCTGCCAGCAACAACAAAGCGATAAAAGGGACGGCTTTCCAGATATCCGCCAGCAAGATCATGTTGAGCGCCAGCAACGGGCTGCCCAACCAGACGATATTTTTTTCGATGAGTCCGACGCCGACCAGAATCTGGTTGAGGATGCCGTAGTTGGCGTTGTAAATCCATTTCCACAGCACGGCGTTAGCCACCGGCGCCAGCGCCCACGGCACAAGCAGCACCACGCGAAAGAAGGCATGCCGTCCGAGGGGGTGGTTGAGCATGAGCGCCACGATCAACGCCAAAAAGACAACCACCACCACCTCGACAAAGGTGAAATAAATCGAACGCGCCAATGCCTCGCGGAACAATTGATTGGAGAGCATATCCGTGTAGTTTTTGAAGCCGTAAAACTGGAAGCTCAACCCCTGCCCGGCGAAGCGCACGCGCAAGAAAGACAGCACCCACGAGGCGATAATGGGATACGCCAGCACCGCCAGGAGCACGATGATGGCTGGAGCGGTGAACCACAACCCCATGCGAAAGCGCCGACGGTTGTAGTCGTTGGTGATTTGCATAAACGTTGCCCTTCCCCCTGCCCCTGCCTGGATTGCAGGGGCAGGGGGTGATGCGCTGCGATTAACCGCGTTTCTTTACAATCTCTGTCACCTGGTCATAGGCGTTCTGGATGGTCTCCGCCGCGCTTTGGGAACCAGCCAGCGCTTTCTGGATTTCGACGCCAATGGCAGTGGTCACCGCGTTGTAATCCGGGGTGATAAAGCTGTCATAGGGATTCTTCGCCTGTTCGAGTACGACCGCAGCGTTGGGCGCCGCCGCCTGTACCTCAGGGTCATTCAAGACGGAGAGGCGAATTGGGAGCCAGCCGGTATCCAGCACCTGACGTTTTTGCACCTCTTTGTCCAGGTAGAACTCGATGAGCTGGCGCGCCTTATCGGGGTTGGGGGAGAGCTTGGCGATGGTATAGGCGTCCGTCCCATCAATGGATGCGGTGCCAGCCGGACCGGCGGGCAGGAGCGCCGAACCCACTTTGCCCACCACCTTGGATGTGGCAGGATCGTTGGCGGGCACCCACATGAAGGGCCAGTTCATCATCATCGAAGCCTGACCCGAGGAGAAGACGTTGGTGGCGTCATTGATGCCCACGTAGCTGATGGAGCCGGGGTCGGTGCTCTCCATCAGGTCAATCATCACCTGCAGGGAATCCACGCCTGCCTCGTTATTAAAGGCGGGCATGCCGTTAGCGTCGTACACCTTCCCGCCAGCCTGCTGGAGGAAGCACATCCAGTAGGACGCCACGCCGCCAATGCCCTCGGGCGCGCCGTAATTCAGCACCCAGCCGTACTGCCCTCCGCCGGTAAGCTGCTTCGCCATGCCTTTCAGCTCATCCCAGTTTTTAGGCGGTTCCTTGATGCCGGCTTTCTCCAGGTGTTCTTTGTTGTAGAACAGGGTCAGCAGGGAAAGTGTAAATACCACCCCCAGCTTCTTGCCGTCCCAGGTCACCGTGCTGAAGGAGGATGGAGGCAGGTCGTCAACCAATTCTTTGGGGAGGTCTTTGACGAAATCCACCAGGTAATCGGCAAACTCGGGCACCCAGCCGCAATTGTAAATCACATCGTGGACGTACTGACCGGAGGCGAAATTTGCCGCCATTTTGTCGTGCAATTGAGGCCAGGGCGGCGCTTCGTACACCACTTCCACATTGTTGTCCGTCTTCCACTTGGCAAAAGCTTCTTCGCTGAATTTTGCCACCCCAGGCGGCGCCGGATCGGGGGCGGCAGGCACCAGCACCTTCAATACGACAGGTCCTGCGCTTTTCGGGGCGCATGCCGCAAGCAAATTGCTGAAGGCAACGCCGGCAGCCCCTGCTCCCGCCATTTTGAGAAAACCCCGGCGGGATACGTGAGTGAGATTGCGATTTGTGTTCATGGTTTCTCCTTCTTGATAACTGCGATTGGCGATACTTTATCTATAAACCTGGGGATTCAATTCTCTCTAGTCTATTTATACCACCTCCCTGTGTTTCCTGACCTTTTGCCTGGTCTGGCGGGTCGCCTCTCGAAGTAGTTCCAGCGCTTTGGCAAGCGTCTCTTCGGTATGCATGGCTGAGATGGTGAAATCGGTGTGGAAATACAAGCCTTTGGAGATACATTCCCGGAAAAACGCCTCCCGCAGGGCTGGGTCGGTCTTTTCGACGATGTCGTGATAGTTGCGCACCGGCTCACGCGTGCCCACGTATATGCCAAAGGTGCATCCAATACCCTGCAAGATGGCGGGGAAACCCTGCTCGTCAAAAATCGCCTGGACCTGTTTGTAGAAGTGATCGACGCGCTGCAACCACGCTTCAAAGAAACCGGGTTGTTCCATGACCCCCAGGGCGGCAATGCCCGCGGCGCAGCCAAACAGATTGCCGGAAAAAGTGCCGCCAGCGATGACCGGATTGACCGGATCCATGATTTTGTCCATGATCTCTTTTTTGCCCGCAATCGCCGCCAGGGGCACGCCATTGGTCAGGGCTTTGGCAAGCAGGCACAGGTCGGGCGTGACACCGTAATACCCCTGGGCGCAGGTGATGCCGGTGCGGAAGCCCGAGAGGACTTCGTCCAGAACCATCACAATCCCGTGTTCGTCGCAAATCTGGCGCACCGCTGCCAAGTATTCGGTGGATGAACCGATACAGCCGTTGTTGTAGTCAATCGGGTTCATCAGGACGGCGGCGATCTCCTCCCCCTTGCTTTGGGCGAGCTTCTCCAGGACTTCTGCATTGTTCCAGGGGATGAGGTACAGGGTTTCGCCGATCGTCTCGGGAATGCCCGCCGTGTAATGGACGATTCGGGAGACCCGGTCCCCGGGGTTGTCGCGGTCAATATAGGCTGCCAGATTGTTGGGCAGGGCGTAATCATGTCCGCCGTGGAAGTGTCCATCCATGCGCACGATCTTCTTGCGTCCGGTGTAACCCCGCGCCAGGCGAATGGCGAGCAGGGTGGCTTCGCTGCCCGAATTGACGAAACGCACACGCTCGGCGCAGGGGATGTGCGCCACGATCTTCTTCGCCAGTTCCAGGGTGAGGGGGTGGTCGTATTCGGCAAAGAAGCCATATTGCAGCACATCCTGCACGGCTGCGATAATCTCAGGGCGGTTATGTCCCAGGGTGCAGGCGCCATGCCCCATGAAGAAATCTATGTAGCGGCTGCCGTCCACCCCATAAATATGAGCCCCCTCGGCGCGGCTCAGGTACATCGGCTGACCGGTAAAGGGGTTAATGCGAAAACTGGATGAGACGCCCCCGGTCAGGTACTGCCGGGCGTCGTTCCAGTAGGAGGTGAATATCTCACTCATTTAAGCCTCTCTGTTTTCCGGGGGAATTTGGCGGTTGTCATCAGCGTCGCTAAAAAACCTGTCCAATGGAGTCATTCAACCCGATTTTTCAATTCAGTTCTGATCCACCCGCCTCGGCGCTGCACAAGCAGGAACAGCAGATGATCGGCTCGATGGGCAACAGGGTCTCCGGGCTTGGCGGATTGCCCTTGAATGCACTTCAACAACTGGCAAACCGCCAGCACGAATCCTCACGCCCCTGCAGATTGAGCAAAAAGCCATCCGGCGCCTGCCATGGGCTTCAATCAAGGGGCGGATGATGTGTTTGGCGCCGGATGTGTTCTCCGCAGTCACAACGGTTTTCACGATTCTATAACAGGCAGACGTCATTGTCAATTTTCGGGTTCGCTGCGGCAGGCAGAGTTTTCGCAAGAAGGGAATTTGTCGCTGCGAGTAGCGTTCTTGGCGGCGAAGCAGCCCGTGCATCATCGGAGATTGCCTCACCCGGCAAAGCATGCCCTGAGCGCAGCGAATGGGACCACCGGTCGGCACAGACCGCCGGGTTCGCAATGACATATTCATTGGTGAATACCTGGAACCACACCCCCACCCCCAATCCGCTCCGCAAAGAACGCGGGAGCGATGGGCGGGACTGTCTTATCTATTCCACCGCGTTATTGGCGATAACCCGGGCGTACCATTCGCCGCTGTCTTTGATGATGCGCTGCTGGGTGGCATAGTCCACATAAATCAAGCCGAAGCGCTTACTGAAGCCATACGCCCACTCGAAGTTGTCCAGCAGCGACCAGACCAGAAAGCCGCGCACGTCCACGCCGTCCTGCATTGCCAGGCGCGTCTGGATGAAGTGGTCTCTCAGGTAGTTGATGCGCTGCGTATCGTGGATTTTGCCGTCCGCTTCCACCACGTCGGGGAACGCCGCCCCGTTCTCGGTGATGTAGATGGGCGGCGGGTTGTAATCGCGGTGAATCTTGTTCAGCAGGCGGCGGAATGCCGGGGCGCAGACCTCCCAACCCATCTCGGTGTACTGCGAGCCGGGCACCTTCTCCAGGCGACCGTTGGCATTGTACACGTGGCGCGAGTAGTAATTGATGCCCAAGAAATCCAGCTTTTGAGCAATCAGCGCCATATCGCCCGCCCGCAGGTCGGGCAGCCTCTCCACCCATTCCGCCTGCGCCGGGTGGTAACAGCCCTTGAAGATGGGGTGGAGGAAGGTGGTCTGCTCGGTGTTCCAGGCGTCCTCGGCGTTCTGGAGGGAGCGGGGGTCGTCATCGGCGGGGTCGGTCATCCACTGGTTAAGCACGATGCCCACCTGGAGGTTGGGGTTCACGGCGCGCACCGCCTGGGTCGCCAAGCCATGCGCCAGCATCAGGTTGTGCGCCACCTGCCGCGCCTTAAGCGGGTCTTGCTCCCCCGGGGCATGGCTGCCGTAGAGATAGCCGACCCAGGCGATCACCCCCGGTTCGTTAAAGGTAGCCCATTTTTGCACCCGGTCGCCGAGCAGTTTGACCAGCAGCGCGGCGTAATCGGCAAAGTACGCCAGGTTGTCGCGGTTGGTCCAGCCGCCGCTCTCATACAACGCCTGGGGGTAATCCCAATGGTGCAGGGTGATGAAAGGCTCGATGTTTGCGGCGCAGAGGGCATCCACCAGGCGGTCGTAGAACGCCAAGCCAGCGGGGTTGACCGCGCCCTTACCGGCGGGCAGGACGCGAGTCCAGGAAATCGAAAAGCGGTACGCCTTCAAGCCGAGCCGGCGCATCCATGCCACATCCTCGCTCCAGCGGTGGTAGTGGTCACAAGCCACGTCGCCCGTATCGCCGTTGGCGATCTTGCCGGGGGTGTGGCTGAAACGATCCCAGATGGACTCCCCCTTGCCGTCGGCGTCCCAGGCGCCCTCCACCTGGTAAGAAGCGGTGGCGGCGCCCCATAGGAAATCGTGGGGGAATTCGTCAATGGTCATGAGCCTCTCCTTGAGAAAGTTTACCACATGCGAAAAACGTTGCGCGGCAGATTGCAGCTCAAGCACAAAGCGATTAGCCCGGGGGCTGGCTAAAAATCGGGCTAAAATAAAGGCATGATTGAATGTCCAAGATGTCATCGAGCAGAAGTCCAAAACCGAGTAGGGAAAACAGGCAGCGGCAGTCAGCGCTACAGCTGCATGTTTTGCCAAATCAAATACACGCCAGAACCCAAAGCCTGGGCTTATCCATTTGAAGGTAGCCTTGAAGCTCCTTATTGTTTCAATCGGCGTCAACTGCATAAGCAGCTCTTTCCTAACTATCCAGCTGATGTATTTCAGTTCGTCTAGCCCATATTCTAGCCATTCCCGCAAAAGTCAAACAGTAAATATTCTTCACCCAGGGATTAAAATATTAATACTCAGACGGTATATGAACTGGTCCGATGATTATATATAATAGACGTGCGTGTGTACAACTTGATGTCCTTCAGAGGTTTTCAAGGTGTTTAACCCAGCCATACCTGTTGCTGCAAGGCTCCACCACCGGCGCAGGGCACAGCTCATCTTTCCCTGGGGGCTGCTGGTCTGCGCACTGGTAGTTTTGGGATATTCATCTCGGATAGGACCTATCTCGCCATTAGGCTATGTATGGTTTGTTGTTGTCAGTGTCTGCAGCCTCATCTATGAAATGTCCGAACCACATTCTAAAATATCTTACTCCTTCTACAAGGCGCTCAACCGCGTTTTCGCTGGGAGATTTATCAAAACCGATTTAGAAGATCTTGATGAGGTCTACTCCATTTATCCTGACACTTGGTTTTTTACGCATAGGCATCAATTGCACTGGCTGATGCCGCTCTTAATTACTCTCTTAACCTGGATTTGGATCCTACTTAACCAGAGCAGTTTCTCTATTGCGGTTTTACTCATGCTGTACAGCATCACTTCTTTGGGAATCCTGGCTCTGGAAGCAATGAGAAACGTTGCCTGGGGAACTTATATCCACAGCTGGATCGTTCTGATTGCATTTGGTAGTGCTTCAATTGCAGTAGGCGCTTATCGAGCGACTCACGATTCTTTCAGCATGCTAACTTATGGATTGGTTGCCGGGCTCATATACTTTGACATTTACATCAACCAACGTCTGTGGATTGGAGAAAGGGTGATCAACGATCTGATCCGACAGATTACAGAAAAGGTATTCGCCTATGCCGACGTTCCCCAGGCTTTGAAAAAAGAGATCCCCGAATTGATTGGTTTATTGTTGCGCTATGAAAAAGTGACAACTCTACTTTTAGATACAGACTCCACGCGTTTAACTGTGACAGGAGTTTTTGGTGATATATCTCCATCTCTTATTGGACAGAATATTCCAAGCAACCGCAGGGGCATCACCTGGAGAGCTGTGGAAAGAAAGACCCCGGTAGCCTGGAACGATGTCAACCAATGCCCCTATTACCTGAGTTTGTTCGACGGTAAAGGGAAAGATGATACACAGGCAGAAATTGCCGTTCCTATCATTTATCGTGAGAAGGTTTACGGTGTTCTAGATGTACAATCAAGCCGCCCAGGGATTTATGGTCCGGGCGACAAACTCATCCTGGAAACTATAGCTTGGATCACTGGTTCTGCCATCGCTTTGTACCGCGACAAGCAACTGCTTAGCCGGGCTGGAGCGATGTGGGATGAGCTAGCTGACTCGCAAGGCTCATCTGAGCAAGACCTGTTTGAAATATTTGCCCAATTTGCTTCTCAACATCTGGGGGTAGATAAAATTGTCTATTATCCGTTATCGCCGACCGGCTATCCTCATGTAAAACCATTATCTTTTGGGCTTGACTTCCCAGAATATCTGCGCGAAGGGATCGGCAACTACTCGGGTTTACTTGCTCAATTACTCCAAGATTGGAAGTACCATTCTTCCCCAAACGTTTTGTCAGATCCCACCTATTTCAATCCATCCACCAAACAACCATCGGCGTTTGTCCTGCGCGAGAGGGTCAAGTCCAATTATTTTGTCCCGGTTGGCATCCGCGACGAGCCCTTAGGTGCCCTATTCCTGAATTTTACCAAGCCAATACTATTTGACCATCTGTTCGACCTGATGGTGCATAGCTTTTCGCAGGCATTTGCCACCGTCGCCTGGAAAAATCGTTATCGCAAACTGGTTTACGAAAGCTTTGGCAGTCCAGCATACGATATCCACTACAAGCTAGGAGCATACGGTTTGAAAGGGAAAGTGTCGCAAGAGTTCGAAAACCTGATCCTTAAACTCGAAGGCAAAACCGTTGGTCGCTCTGAACTCAACGATCTGAGAGATCTAACCGAGCGGATTGACCGTTTCATGGACGAAATTCAGTTCGAAGAAATGCTGGTGCCGCCCAACTTTTGGGATCGAGGAATCTCTCTAGAAATGACTCTAGAACGTTTCATACATTCCAAGCCCCTCTTGGAAAGAGATCGCGTTCCCCACATTACAATTGACAATTTTGACTACCGAATTGAGCGTGAGAACCCAGTTGTCAAGCTTGCCTTATACAGGGTAATCACCGAGGCAGTCAACAATGCAATCATTCATGGACAGGCTAATAACACATCCATACGCTTGCAACGGCAGCCTATCAGTATTGAGATTGAAGTGTGCAATGATGGTATTCCACTGGATCCCAATTATCAGAAACGCTTTACGCCAGCAAGCAAAGGCATTCTTTATCTTTTTAAGCAGGTCAAAGAGACATTTGGTGCTAGTCATTCAATCTTTCCCGGAGAGGGAAACGTAGGCGCTATTGTGCGGATCTCCATCCCTTGCTTATTGTCCGCGTGAGTTTGTTTTGGTGGGAGGGAATATGGATTCGAAAAGGTTACTGTTGATTGAAGATCAATCTAGCCAAGCAGAGACCCTTACCAGGAGCTTGAAGGAAAACGGGTGGAATGTAACGCGGGCGTATGACCGCCAGGACACGTTTTTTCGGATCGAACAAGCGAGTAGGAGACAGGAGCAATTCGATTTCTTTGCCGTCGACCTAGGACTTCCACCCTTGGATGAAGACCATGCTGAAGAGGGAATAAGACTGGCTATTGAACTGCGAGAGCGATTTGAGAACTACCCAATCCTGGCGTACACTGCTCAAGGTCATAAGACGATCGATTATGATCTGGTACTCAGGCAACTGTTGGTAGCTAGGATATCCTTCATATACTGTCGCCGAAGGGACGAGCGGATAAGCTTTGCAGAGGTAGTTGAGATTGTGAATAAAGGTTATTTAGTGATCAGCCCAACTCCTGCCGACTACCTGCCATTGGCAATTCCTTCAACTCCCGACCCGCTAAGCGATAAGCAATGGCAAACCCTAAAACTACTCAATGAGGGAAAAACCTACGCCCAGATGGGTAAAGAAATGGATCGTACATCAGAATCTATCCAAAATTGGATCGGCGATATACGCGACGCACTAGCGCCGTTCATCCTGCCAGCAGACATGGGGGATATACATAACAGCAGGGAGACCATCCAGCTCAAGGATTTGACTAATTGGTATCGCAATAATCGAGTAAAGTACTGTCGCGATTAGAACTCGGCGAGATAACTTCTTCGCTAGAGAATCTATATTTTTGCCTTGTCTTAAACCCAGCCAAGCTGCATTTAAATTAATCCCGCAGTGTTTTTTTTCTATTCTCAATCCCCATCTCCACTGGGCTTGAGGGGTAATAGTTCGTGTACATTCACCAAGTAAATTGCCATCCCGCCTAACTTCTAAGTCACTAAGCATTTAGCTAAAATAAAAATGAGACAAGGCTATCTGCTAACTTCATCAGAGATCCGAAGATTTATCGGAGGTGAGAGATGAAAGTGACTACAGGATACGCATTGTTGCTGATCACAATTGGGTGGTTGTTCATACTAGTGGGACAAAAATTCATTGACCCGACAAGCTTTGGTAGTATCCAAGGAGCTTCCCAACCAACGTCATGTGTCCAGAACGAGGCGAATAAGGATGATGCAATGCAATTGGAAAGGCTGAAAACCGAGCTAGACGAACGTCAGGCAAATATAGAAACCCGTGAAGACGAGCTCAACCAGAGAAAAGCCGATCTGGACAAACGCCAGGCAAATATAGAAACCCGTGAAGAAGAGCTTAACAAAAGAGAGGTTGAGCTGGATCAAAAGGAGAACGAGTACCGCGTTGTGCTACGGGTACTTTATGGCTTAATTGCAGTAAACTTCGTAATCTTGATCGTCATTATCTGGCTGGCTCACCCTCTGATCCGGCCTCCCTTTCGTCCATTACCCACAATAGACCACTAGGCTGAGATTACCAACCCGCGCCTATACAAGACCATAAATCATGCTAAATAAGATGTCTATATATACTCATAATTCATATAGTGATTCTTAGGTATGTGTCAGTTCTCACGGCGTTATTGAGAGCGACTTCTGCGAGACAATCTCCGACCTTGATGGCATCATGGGCATTGCTTCTGGCTTAAGAACATACCTCTTTGGAATGTTTGGGGGACGCAAATTAGCGCGATGATGGTTTGAGACAAATGCAACCCGCCAAGAGAATATGCGCTTCCAGGCAGAGCCTCGCAGGATGATCAGCCCAAAACATCCGCTCTTAAAATAAACTTAACCCCAGGTACCGTCGCTTGCGGTCTTGCCGCCCAGCGGCGGATGAAAGCGCTTGACTTTAATATCTTTCTCTCTATAATATAGATAGATGTCAATACATCTATACAACATTTCCTTTTCTTTCAATCATCACGCGCACAATCGAAACCTCATCTCTGCCAGTTCAGCCCGCGGAGTTTGAATGGCGGCTCTAGCCCAGCACAGATCTCTCGATCGTTTTTATATTGACCGGCAGGATAAGCTTCCGCTTTATGAACAAATTGAGCGCAACCTGCGCCAGTTGATCCTCAGCGGCTGGCTCAAGCCAGGGACCGCCGTGCCCCCTGAGTGGGAACTGGCGGGGAGGTACGGGGTGAGCCGCCTCACCGTGCGCCGCGCCCTGGACGACCTGGTGCGCCAGGGATGGCTCAGCCGCCGCCATGGGGTAGGCACCTTCGTCTCCCACCCCACCATTGCCGCCATCATCCCCAGCCATCTCAGCTTCACCCAGGAAATGCTTGCCATCGGTCGCAGACCGTCCAGCCGCCTGCTGAGCAGCCGGGTGATCCCAGCCAGAGCGTTTATCGCCCAGCGCCTCCTGCTGGCTGAGGCGCAGCCGGTGATAGAGATCGTGCGTCTGCGCCTGGCGGACGGCATCCCCCTGTTGCATGAAACCGCCTATCTCTCCAGCCAGCGTTTCCCCAACCTGGAGAGCAATACCGCTCTCGAGCACGGCTCTCTCTACGAGTGCATGAGCCGGGAATACGGAGTGATCGTCGCCCGCATTGATCAGACCCTCAAAGCGGTGACGCTAACCGAGGAGCAGGCAAACCTGTTGGGCGCAGAACCAGGCTCGCCCTCGATCTTCAGCGAAAGCGTTGCCTACACCGCGGAGGGCGAGGTGGTTGAATATTCCCACTCTGTCGCCCACAACGAATACAGCCAGTTCTATTTTTCCTTTCGGCGCGGCGAAAGTTGAGCCGCGCTTCAGGTTCCAAGGAGGTGATTGACGATCTTTGAAAGCAGACAGCAAGACAATCCACGCTCATTTAACCAAATTTTGACCCGATCACGGAGGAGACCTATGAAAGCCATATTTCGCTGGATTTCGATCCTGCTGATAACCGCCTTTGTACTGGCTGGCTGCGCCCCCGCAGCCACTCCAACAGCCATGGAGACCCAGGCGCCCAAACCCCCCGAGAAAGTCACCATCCGCGTCCTGACCATGGAACAGGCTGGTCCGACCGTAGACGAGATGAACCAGATCGTCACCGAGTTCAACACCCAGCAACCCAATGTCAATGTGTTGATTGATTACGTCTCTTACGACGCCTTGCACGATAAGATCACCACAGCCCTGGCATCCACCCCTCCGGCGTATGACGTGTTTCTGGTGGATGATATCTGGTACGCCGAATTCGCCGACAAGGGCTACGTGCTGGATGTGACCAACCGCATCACCCCGGAGATGCGGAACGGCATCTTCGAGGCAGCCTGGGAAATCAGCACGGTGAACGGCAAGGTGTACGGCATGCCCTGGCTGCTGGATCAGAAATATTTCTTCTACAACGAGAAAATGCTCCGGGAAGCCGGCTTCGATGCGCCGCCAACGACCTGGGAAGAGCTGGTTGAACAATCGAAAGTAATCAAAGAGAAGGGCATCGCCGAATTCCCCATCGTCTGGTCCTGGGGGCAGTATGAAGCCGCCATCTGCGACTGGGTGACGCTGCTCTTTGGCAACGGCGGAGCCATGGCGGATGAAAGCGGCAAGCCCGTCTTCAACAGCGACATCGGGGTCAAGACTCTGGAATGGATGATTCGGACGATTGACGAGGGTATCACCAACCCTGCCTCGGTCTCTTATGTCGAGGAAGATGTGCGCAACGTCTTCTCCCAGGGCAAGGCTGTCTTTGCCCTGAATTGGAACTACATGTACGACCTGGTCAACTTCCAGGCGGAGCAGTCGCAGGTCACGGGACAAATCAAAATGGCACTGATGCCCGCCTTCGCCAACAGCGGCGTAAAAAGCGCCACAATAGACGGCTCGATGGGCTTCTCGGTGGCTGCCACCTCAGCCAACCCCGACGCAGCCTGGTCCTACGTGGAATACCTCACCTCTCAACCGGTGCAGGAGAAATACTCTGCCCATATGCTGCCGATTTGGAAGACGAGCTTTGAGGGCGCAAGCGGCGAGAAGCTCGCCAGCCTGAGCGAGGTCACCAAAGTGACCGTGCCGATGTTCCAACAGCAGTTCCCCTACTCGCATGTCCGCCCCAAAGTACCCTTCTACCCCGAGGCATCCAAGGCGCTGCAACTCGCCCTACAGGAAGCCCTGACCAAGCAAAAAAGCCCCAAGCAGGCGCTGGACGATGCAGCCGCCAAGTGGCTTGAATTAATGAAATAGACCTTCTTTCAACCCGTACCTGAGGGTTCCGGTGAACCCTCAGGTACGCCATAGCACCATCCGCCAATTGCCAGCATGTCACTCCACCGCCGTGAACACCTGATTGGGCTGTTGTTTGTCTCTCCCGCGCTCATCATCATCCTCGGCATCACCCTTCAACCGGTGCTGAGCACCTTTTACCTCAGCTTTTTTGAAGCCAGCCTGAGCAAAACCGCCGCCAATACCTTTATCGGCGCTAAAAACTACATAGACCTGCTCAGCGATAAAGTCTTTTGGGTCACCATCCAGCGCACACTCTATTTCACCCTGGTCTCCGTTGGGCTGGAATTGGTGCTGGGGCTGGGCATCGCTCAGTTGATTCACTCCCGCCCAGCAGGCTGGCAGTTCCTGCGGGTGAGCCTGATCATCCCCTGGGCGGTTCCAACCATTGTCAATGGAACGATGTGGCGCTGGATTTACAACGCCGACTACGGGGCGCTGAATGGATTGCTCACCCAGCTTGGCGTCATAGACCGCTATATCCCCTGGCTGACCCAGCCGCGGACGGCGATGAACCTGGTGATTCTGGCGGATATCTGGCACAGCGTCCCATTCATTGCCCTCATCCTGCAGGCTGCCCTGGCGACCCTGCCAACCGATTTGGAGGAAGCCGCGGCGGTGGATGGCGCCAACGCCTGGCAACGCTTCTTTCTGGTGCGCCTGCCGCTACTGCGCTCCGCTATCCTGGTGGCATTGGTCATCCGCACCGTGGAGGCTTTTCGAGTCTTCGATATCATTTATGTCATCACCAACGGTGGACCGGCGTTCGGCACGACCACAATTTCTTTCCTGACCTACCTTGAGACCTTCAGCTTTGGGCATGTGGGGCGGGGGGCGGCGCTCTCCTTTCTCATCTCCGTGTTCACCCTGCTCATGGCGATTGCCTACATCCGCTTTCTCTATCGCCCGGAGGATCGCGCCTTATGAGACGCCGCCTGAACCGCCTGTTATTATTCCTCCTGACCGTGCCGATCTTGTTGTTCATTTATCTGCCGGTGGTCTGGCTGGTGATTTCATCCATCTCCACCCGCGCCGAACTGCTCTCCACTCCCATCCACTGGATTCCCCAGAACCCAACCCTGAAGAACTACATTGACATCCTTACCCCGGGCACGGCGACCTCGGAAGTGGCGCGCACCTTCAAGGCTACCCTGCGCAACTCGCTGATTGTCGCCGGGTCGGTGACGCTCATCTCGCTGGCGGTGGGGTCGCTTGCCGCCTACGCCCTGGCGCGAATGCGCCTGGGATTCCGCAATGCACTGCTGATTGGCATCATGGGCATCCGCATGATACCCGAGGTCTCACTGGTCATCCCGCTCTATATCATTGCCGTACGGGTGGGGTTGTACAACAAGCCGCCGGTGTTGATATTGACCTACCTCAGCTTCGCCCTGCCGTTTGCCATCTGGCTGATGGTCGCCTTTTTTGAGACCATCCCGATCGAGCTAGAAGACGCAGCCCGCATAGACGGCGCTTCTCACCTGCGCACGCTCTTCTCTATCATTCTGCCCATCTCCTCGCCGGGGCTGGTTTCCACAGCATTGTTCGTCTTCCTCACCGCCTGGGATGAGTTCTTCTTTGCCCTGCTTTTCACCAGCACCACCGCCGCCAAGACGGTGCCGGTGGCAATCGCTGAGTTCACCGGGCGCTATGTGGTGGATGTGGGCGGGATGATGACCGGGGGAGTGCTGGCGGCGATTCCACCCGTGTTGTTATCGCTTATCTTCTCCCGCTACATCGTCAGCGGGCTGACCGCCGGAGCAGTGAAGGGTTGATGATTTGAGCGACATGGCAACTTCCATCAACGCCAGAAAAGAGAATCCCCCTGAATTCGTCATTGGGATGGACCTGGGCGCGACCCGCATCCGCCTGGGAGCATTCCAGCCAGATGGGGCGCTCATTTCCAGCCTGGAAGGCGAGATTCGCGCCGAGGAAGGTCCAGACGCCGGGCTGGAGCGCATCGCTTCGCTGGTTGAAAACCTGCTCCATCAGGCAGAGTTGGACAGGCGTTGCCTGCTCGGGATTGGAATCGGCTCTACCGGACCAGTCGATTCACGCCGCGGCTTGCTCGTCAACCCTGGGACGATGCCAGGCTGGTTGAACGTGCCGATTGTCGCCCATCTGCAAGACCGCTTTCACACCCCGGTATGCCTGGAGAATGACGCCGACGCCGCCGCCCTGGGGGAATACTGGCAGGGCGTCGGGCACCCCACCCAGGCTGGCATCCCGCCCGTACGGCGCCTGTACGCCATCACAGTGGGCACCGGCATCGGGACTGCGTTTATCCTCGACGGGCAGGTGGTGCGCGGCGCAGACGGCTTTCACCCCGAAGGTGGTCACCAAATTGTTGACCCCTCCGGTCCAGAATGTTACTGCGGGGGGCGGGGTTGCTGGGAGAGCCTGTGCAGCGGCAGCGCGATTGGGCGCATGGGGCGCTCTGCCCTGAAAGCCGCACCCGAGGCTGGAACAGCCCTGCTCAAACTCGCCGGGGGAGAGGTGGACAGGATAGACGCCCGCCTGGTGTGCAAAGCAGCCCGTCAGGGCGACCCGCTCTCCAGAGGGGTGATTGAGCAGGCGGCAAAAGCCTTCGCATTGGGCGTCTTCAATATCCTGATGCTCTTCTTCCCAGAGGTGATCGTATTGAGCGGGGGCGTGATGCACAGCAGCGACCTGTTCATGCCAGCCCTGAATGAGATGCAACACGCCGCCTCCGCCTACCTGCCGATCGAGAGGGTGCACATCCTGCCCGCCCGACTGGGATATTACGCCGGCGTCTATGGGGCAGCCTATGCCCTGCTCCAAGCCATCCACCATCCCCAATTGGAAATTCAGCCCCCATTCTGAAGATGTCTATGAACCCTTACCTCGCCGATATTCTCAGCCAACCCCAAGCGCTGCGCCTGGCATTGAAATCCTGCGACTTTTCGTCCCTGGAACCCTTACGTAAAGATTTGGATGGCGGGCGCTATGGTCGCCTCATCCTGAGCGGAATGGGCGCCTCGTTTTATGGGCTTTATCCTGCCTGGCTGCGCCTGGCATCCGCCGGGCTTCCAGCGCTGTGGGTGGACACGGCTGAGCTGATTCACCATGCCCCGGCGCTCTTAGATGGCGCAACGCTCCTCTGGGTTGCCTCGCAATCCGGGCGCAGCGCCGAGGTGGTGAGCCTGGTGCGCCTCGCCGGTCAGCGACGCGTTGCGGCGCTGCTGGCATTGACCAATGACCCCGACAGTCCGTTGGGAAAAGCCGCCCAGGAGTGGGAAAACGGACAGCTCCTCTTGCTCCATACACAGCCAGAAGCCACCGTCTCCACCCGCACCTACCTCAACACTCTGGCGCTCGCTCAACTCGCCGCCCAGGCGCTGCTTACCGGCGCAGATGCGGCTGACCTGCTCCACGATTTATCCGCCGCAGCAGAGGCAATTGAATACTACCTGGACCAGCGAGCAAGCGCCCTGGAACAGATGGATGGTTTTCTGGAGAAACTCCCGCCCGGCGTCCCGCCGACCATCGCCCTGATTGGTCGCGGAAGTTCTCTGGCTTCTGCCCTCTGCGGCGCTCTCTACCTGCAGGAAGCCGCCAAGACGCCTGCCCTGGGTTTCCAGGCGGGCGAATTCCGCCATGGTCCGCTGGAGATGGCATCTCCGGAGATGGGCGCCTGGGTCTTCGCCGGCGAACCCGGCTCCAGCGCCTGGAGGCTGAACCGCAAGTTGTGGGAAGAACTGCGTAAACTGGGGGTGAATGCCCGCCTGCTCGACATCTCGCAGAAAGAGGCGGGCGAGGGCTATCTGCCCCTGCCCCAGGCGGAGGGAGCCGGGCTACCCCTGGCAGAGATTATCCCGGTGCAGCTCCTCAGCTACCGCCTGGCGGAGCGCCTGGGCGTCACCCCGGGGGCTTTCCGTTATATCGGTAAAGTTACACTGGAGGAATGAGGCGTTGCGCCGGGGCAGCTTCTCCCGCTACACCCCCAGCGGACTCGCCGCCCTCTCTGTTGCATAGCGGAAGCGCTCAAGCAGGTAGGGAAACGAGGGACAACGGGCGGCACCGCCCAGATAGGTCAACCAACCCTCGTGAAACAGCAGCAACTGCTGGATGCCTCCCTGCACTCCCACTCGCCCTTCGATGATGCCATCCTGGAGGCTGATAGACCCATCCACCAGGTCGAGAATCGTCCGGCGGGAGAACGACAACTTCGCCATCGGGGGCAGCGTCGCTTCGGAAAGCAAGGTAACGCCGTCTGCGGCAAAACCGAGAACGACCTCCTCGCCGTCCACCGCAAGATGCACCTGCCTGCCCTCCAGAAGCTCGCATAACCGCTCATAAGCAGGGCGGCACTCGACCCGCATCACATCCAACGATGCCCGCAAGAAATGAGAGAAACGGTCGCTATCAGGTAAGAAACTCAAAAAATCCCCTGCCTTCCATGAAAACCGCTTCACCGGATACCGCGCCCTCCACGCTCATCACCCCGCTCACCTCGTTGATGATGGTCACGCCCAGGTCGGTATCGTTGGGGAGGATAATCTGCGCCACATCATCCGGCATGAAGCGACACGCCAGCCGGTCGCTGCCGCGCTCAGCCGTTATCTCGAACCGGCGAGGCACATCCGTCGCCCGCTCGGGAGCCAGCAGCGCCATTGGGCGGGGGAACTTCGCCAGCCGAGCATCCCCGGCGAAACCGCCCTGGCGGGTTTGGGTGACAAAACCGCTTTGCTGGATGCCAACTTCATCCTGCATGTACAGCCGGTGCAGCTTTTGGTTCTTCCATAAGGAGAGCTTCAACTCCAGGACAGCGTTGCGCCCGCGGTTCGTCATGCGGTCAAAGACCACACTCCAGGGCGACTCAATTTGCTGCGGGACGGCATACCCCCACTGCCAGGAGAAATCTTCT
Source organism: Chloroflexota bacterium (assembly GCA_037443025.1). Lineage (GTDB taxonomy): Bacteria > Chloroflexota > Anaerolineae > Anaerolineales > UBA4823 > JAQBDA01. The sequence goes on along the minus strand of JBBIPD010000001.1, from coordinate 12,104 downwards.
CCCCACGACCAACTCCCCCAGTTGTGATCGTGATAGGCGGGCATGTTATCCAGACGATGCACGCGCCGCCCAACCACAATCGTCCCCGTCGCGAGCAGGCGCGGCACAACAACCCAGTTGATTCTTCCGCTTGCTATGGGCGTATTGCGCCGCATAAGCGGGTAGCTGGCTGGCTGGAATTGGAGTTGCAGGGTGATGGGACGGCTCTCCAGCGCCAACGAAAGATTGTAGCGCCCATCCTGGTAAATCAGCGTGTTGTGCCCAAAGGTGAGGTCGAGCTTCCCCCGCCTGGCGCGCACATCCCGGCTGGGGATGGTGTCCACCTCCCCGTCCCACCCGCCCTCGTCCTTCACCAGAGCGATCAGGCGCGCAGTCCAGCCCGCCTCATTTCCGGCAGCCCGCATCAGGCTCAGATTGACTATCGCCTGGATAGCGGGATGGACAACGCAAAAGTGGTGCCACTCTTTATGCCGGTGGGCTCCCTTCTCGATGCTGAGCGGCAGGCGGAAGTAATCGGTCAGGGCAATCACCTGGGGCATCAGGTCCATCGGTCTATCCTTGCCTCAACGCAGAAGATCGAAAACATCGCCCCAATCAGCGAGGGGTTGGTCTGCGACCCGCGCCGCGGCGGCGATCATCCTTTCGATGTCCAGGGCGCGCGCAAAGCGGTCAGAAAAAGCGATTGTTCCGAGCAGGAAATACACAAATCCCCGACTGTTATCCTCCTGCTCCAAAGGAGCCTCTGTCTGCGGAGGCAGCGGCGCGCTCTGCGCCTGCGCCTCCAGCAGGCGTTTCCACTCCTGGCTTACAGAATACAAGCCCAACACCAGAAAGATGAGCTGATTACGCTCCTTGAAAGCCGGAAGCAGTTCATATATTGGCGACATTTCCACTGCGCATTTCTTCTACAATCAGCATGGAGAGGAGGCTCTCCAGGTCGGGGTTGGCAAGCGCCGTCAGCATCAGCTCCAGCCAGGCGGAGGGGGTGATCACCGGCTCCGATTCCAACAGCAGGTCCAAGCCGTAAGCCTCCCAGACGAGAACGCCGCGCTTGACCAGCTCGGAGCCAGCCAGCCCCTCCAGCCAACGCTGCCCCTCGGGCGTGGCGGCGAAGCGGCGCCCCTCTTCCACCAGGCTCAAAATCAAAGCCCGCGATGCCTGCGGGTGCTTCATCAGGAAGCGCTGTCCCCGGAGCAGAAAATCCGAGATGAGGTCGTTCTCCTCGCGCAGGGTGAGGCGGATGGCAGCCGGTTCGGTTTCGGTGGTCATTCGACCTCCCCCTTCGAGCCTGAAGCCGCCTGCCGCTGCAACCCTCCCCTGCCAGCCTTTTTGCCCCCTGTCGCCCGCATGGCTTGCTCGATCCATCCTTCCCGCTGCGCCCGCTGACTGCCGGCGTCTCCCAATATCTCCCGCAGCCGCTCAGGCGACAGCCTGGAAAGAGCGGCAAAGCTGCGCACGCCCGCCGCATACAACCTCTCTGCGTACGCCCGACCGATGCCCTTGATTTGGGTCAGATCATCGCCAGTGGATACCCCGCCGTTCCCCTCCAGGGCAGCGCTCCGGGCAGGTTTCTTCTCCGTGGCGGGAGGTTCGTGGATGACCATCCCCGGCTCGACGCTCTGGCTGTTTTCCTTGTCCACTTTGATATGGATTTCGGGACTGCTCACCTCGACCCGCAGCGCCAGGACCACATCTACATGCCCGCGGGCAAGGATGGTTGCATGATAGGTGTGCTGCGCCTTAAACAGCTCGGGCAGCAGAGGCAAACGGATGGACACGATGCGCTCCTCCCCCGGACGCAGCGCCAGGCGCGGCGGCTGAATTTGCAACGGCGGGCGAAAAGCCTCCCCGCCGACCTCGTCGGTGAACTCGGAGACCAGGAAGGTCACCGTCTCCTCGTCGTTGCGCTTGTTCTCAATCACGAAGGATTTCAACAGCTCCTCGCCGCTCACGCCGCGCAGCACAATCCCGATTTCTCTGGGTCGCCCGGTCTGTCCGTCAGCGGTCTGAGTTTCAGCCGCGCTCGACCCCAACACCTTTTCGAAAAATCGGTCGGTATATTTGCGGTTCAGCTCCAGCAGAGCGGTCTGGAAGCTCAATCCCAGGCGGGTGAGATCCTCCACAAAGTGCGCCGATTCATCGCGGATGAAGTGGGCGTATTCCTGCTGCACCGCCTTCTGGTCGAGTTCGCCGCTGTTCACCCGCTGAATCAGCCCGCTCAACCGCTGGAGAGCCTGAGCCTGCTGGCGGGAGGAGAGGGTGATCAATTCCTGGATCCATTTTGAAATGTCTTCAGGGTCCTGGGTCATAGAAATTCCTTGTTATTTTATTTGTCCCTGTGAATGACATGCTGCGCCATGCTGTGGATGAAATCCCGATGGACGGACGGCGGCATCCAATCCCTGGCGCTGTCCAACAGGTCTTCGGCTTTCTTTGCCAGGCGATAAGCCACCTGTCTGGCGTAATTCAGGCTGCGATAGCGATGGATCAGCTCGAAAAGCAAGGCAATATCCGTCTCCGTCTTCTGTTCGCGCGGCTTATCCAGGCTGCGCAGCGCCTGCTGACGTTCGTGTGGGGCAGCGTTGCGCAACATGTGGAGCAAGATCAAAGTGTGCTTGCCCTCCCACAGATCGCCGCCAATCTCCTTACCGTAACGTTTCTCGTCTGCCGCCAGGTTAAGCACATCATCCTGTATCTGGAACGCCACGCCCACGTAGCTCGCGTAGCGCCGCAGTAAAGTCATCCGTCGCTCGTCCAGGTCGGTAATCACACCGCCGATTTGCATGGGAGCGATGAATGTGTACCAGCAGGTTTTTTTATAGACCATCAGGCAGTAATCTTGGTCGCGCAGGCTCCAATTGCCCTGGCGCACCCAGTCCAGTTCGACTGCCTGCCCCTCGACCGACTCCCGCGACATCTGGGCGATAATCTGCAAGATGCGCAGGGCTTTGGTCATCCCCAGCAGGCGCATATTATCCAGCAAGGGTTGCAGGGTAAGCACAAAGGCGCCGTCGCCCACATTGACCGCAATCGGTACGCCGTATTCCTGGTGCAGAGTCGGAGAGCCGCGGCGCAGCAGAGAGCCATCCTCCAGATCATCATGCACCAGGAAGGCGTTGTGCAGCAATTCCAGGACCGCCGCAGTGTGAATGACATCCTGCAAGCGCCCTCCCAAAGCGCGGCAGGTGGCAATGCACAGCGCAGGTCTGAAGGCTTTGCCCATGCGCAGAGGGTAATCCAGAATCAGATCGTACAAAATCGCCCGATAGCGATTTTGCGGCACAATCTCGCGAATCTCCTCCAGCACCATCTCCCGGCACTCTGCCAGGTAGGATTCCAAACGGTTGGTTTGCATGATTCCTGTGGCAAGCCGACCCGCAAGAGCGGACGGCTATCTGAATTGGGCAGTCTGCGGGCTACCTCGGCGCTCAGCAGCAGCTACAACCGCAGTCAATCTCGTAATCGTCGCAGTCGCGGGGAAGGAGCGCCAGGGCGATGCGGATGGGGCGGATATCGCAGCCCTCCACGCGCAAATCGGCGTACAGCACCTTACATTCATCCACATCCGGGAGCTCGCGCGCCTCCGCCGCGGTCTGAAATCTGGAGACGCCTTGAGCGCCGGGCTGTTCGCCGCCGGGGAAGGTCTCGACGGCGATGACGATCTTCTGCTCTCCACAAGGCGGGAGCGTAAAATCAACCGGCGGCAGGAGCACCCCTCTCACGCCCAGGGTCTCCCCGCCGCGGGTTTTAAACTCGCTCAGCTCTAGATGAATTTTCTTCTCTCGCCGGCGCTCGTTGACCAGAGTGATGGGAATCACGCGCAGCTCAAACAATCGGGCGTAAATCACCAGGTCGGCGTCGCCAATGCAGCAGCGGCAGTAGCACTCATCCCGCTCGCATTCCGGGCAGTCGCAGCACTCCTCGTGTCTGCGTTTATGGCGGTGTTCGCGCTCCGGCTCGCCCCGCCTGCGACCTGGGGCGGTGGTCGCTGCCCCGCCCGCCGCCAGAATCTGGTTCAAGCCAGCCATAATCATGGTGGATATCGTCTGGTTGAGTTGATTCATTTGTTCGAGCAAATCTGCCGCGGTTGGTCCCTCGCCGGACATCCTTGCCCCCCTGCGAGTTCTATATTGTTCATGTTGGTCATCCATACGCCACCTCTCAAATGAATATCGTCTTCTGTCGGATTCCAGACCGAGCGACTTTGCAGGGGGAGCTAGTTTCCTGCGGGTTTATTGGGCGCCTGACCTTCTAATGACGGGGTGATGGAGAAGGTGAGATCGGCGTTGTAGATTGGAAGAACGGCTCGATAGCGGCTGCGTTTTTCTAACGACTCGGGCAGCCGTATCTCGATTTCGATGCGGCGCACTTCGCCCGGCTGCAAGGTAAATCTGCCGGAGCGATTGCGCACGCGCAGGATGCCAGCCTGGTCCAGGACGGCTTTGGACTGATGGGCAAACTCGGTCAGGATGTCATCCAGCTTGCTCTCCTCCTGAGAGCCAATCGCCGCCGCCACCGCCCTGAGGATGCGGCACTGGACTAGCTCGTCGTCCAGGGGGACGGCTGAGATTTCCTCAATGGTCAGTTCGACATTGCCGGCATTCCTGAGGACGATTTGCTTGACCGCGGTGGAGCCAGGACGATTATGAATCACCAGCACGGCGGGGGAGATTTCGAGAGCGATGCGCTCGGTCACCTGGAAAATAACTTGCCAGCTTCGGTCTGCCATCTGGAGCAGGGCGTGATACTCGCCGGGGGGTGTGGTGGGGTCGAGGGCAAAGCGCAGTGGGACGCGCCGCCTCTCGCCCGGTTTGACGGTCACGGCAGGCACTTTGCGCGAGACCATCCATTGCTCCACCGCCCGACCTGTTTTGAGCATCTCCGCTTCACGGCTGCGCAGTTCAGCCCCTCTGAAGACCATGCGCCCTTCTCCTGGATTGTGCAGGAACAACTCGCCCTTGAGAGCGCCCGGCTGCCCCATCAAGATAATGGGCTTTTCGCCCGGGCTCTCCACGGCTTCAACACCGGCGACTTTCTTCTTGGCAGGCATGGCTGCGCCTCCTAATCGAATCGAATCCGCAGACTGTCCTCGGAACCGCTTTTCCCCTGCGAGCGACCGCCGGCGACATGCTTGCCGCCATGGCTGCCTCCCAGGACGACCTGCGGTTTCTTGGGCAGTTCATCCACGATGATGCGCGATTCGCCTGAAAAGTTGAACCCCAGCACCTCCATGCCGAACAGGGTAATTCCGAAGTGGTGGCTATAGGGCTGGCGAATGCAGGTGGGCGGGGGTGCGCCAAATTCCAGCTTGAAGCACAGATCCATCACCACCGGTCGGATATCCAGGTCTATATCGTTGCTGAGCTGGATAGGCTTGATATCCATGGTGGTATCAACATCCAGATCGGCTGAGATTTCATTCTGCATGCGGATTGGCTCGGTGATGGCAAACTCGTTGCGCCCTTCGGTGCGGATTGGCTCAGGGACAACGAGCTCCATGCGCATCCCGATATCGTCCAACCCGACGATTTCGACGCTGTTCGACGAATCGATATTTGCATCCACATCCATGTCTACATCGCCGCCTTTACCCATATTTTGCCTCCATATCAACTATTGAGAGAGAACAGGCTGAGAAATCGCACTCGATCGGCGCCTGGGCGGCGATCGGTGTTGCCGCTTTGAGAAATCTGTCTATTATTACCATGAATGTCATAATATTGCAATATATGGTTAACGATACCTTAACGGATTAAAAGAAATTCGACCCACCCATTCTCCATAATGCTAGGGTAGATTGATACGATCGCTCTCGCGACGCGCTTGGAGGAACCGGTCGGGAACTGCGCCTGTTTGATTTACCTTATGCTGCGCGTGTCTGTTGACTGCTTGTCGTCTCTGTTGGGGGTAAATGGCTATGCGAATATACTATACGAAATGCCCTTTTCTCTATTCAAGCGCCTCCCGCAGAAATTCCACCGTCCGTCGCCGGGCGAGCCGGGCGGCGGCTTCGTTGTATGCCTCGGGGCGATCTGGCTCGCAAAACCAGTGCCCCACGCCGGCATAACGATAGAATGTCGCCGGACGACCGGCGGATTTAAGCTCTCCTTCCAGCCAGTCCACCGCCTCCGGCGGCTCATAGGGGTCATTCTCGGCGAAGTGCCCCAGGTAAGCCGCCCGCGCCTGGCTGAAATCCCCTCCGCCGCTGCCATAGAATAGCACCACGGCGCGCACGAGCTGGGGAGCTTCCACCGAAAACTTGAGCGCATAGTAGGCGCCCAGCGAGAACCCCACCACACCCATCCCGCCCCCTGGCGGTTGGGCGCGCCGGCTGAGATAATCCGCCGCCTGGGCAATATCGGCTTCGGCGCGCCCCGCGTTCAAATCCAGTTCGTCCCTCAATGCCTCGGCTTCGGCGATGCTGCTCGCCAGGCTGCCGTGGTACAGATCGGGCGCGTATGCCGTGAAACCCTCCCCTGCCAGCCGGTCGCAAAAATCTTTGATGGCGTCGCTCAAGCCCCACCAGGCGTGCAGCACCAGCACGCCCGGACCCTCGCCCGCATGGGGCAGAGCGAGATATCCTTCAGGTTGAACGTCTGTCATCGCGACTCCTGGTCTGGGTTGTCAAGGTTGTCTTTCGGCGCATCTCTGAGAAGAATCACATCAATGGGCAACGGCTGGACCACCTTTCCCAATTGGTGAGACAGCGCCGATTGGACCTCGAGACTACCTTCAGCGCCCTCCAGCACAACGCCTAAATCTACGTCGCTCATCGGACCGGTCGCCTCACCCACCTGCGAGCCAAACAGGTATCCCAGGCAAACGCCCGGAACGGCGGATAAAGCTACTTGCAGGCGCTGGATGAGCAAATCCCTGTCCATAGGGTTGATTATAATCCGATTGGGGAAGGCGCATCTCAAGTTTTGCAAACCGCGATTCAGGGTCTACCCTATAAGGTAGACCCTAAGACTGCTTCCTCTTGCCCCGCCGCGGGACGGCAAAGGTGGCGGGGTACTCTTCCATCGAAATCACCAGGTTGAAGTCGTAGCGCGGGCTGCGCGAGGGCACTTTATGCGCCGTCAGGTCCAGCCGCCGCGCCGCCAGGTCCTCCACAAAGCGCAGCAAACCCAGGGTGGCGAGCTGGCTGGCAGGCACGCCGTGCTGCTCCGCCAGTTCCTTGATGCGCTGGCGCAACTCCACCGGCAGGTCATAGGTGGTGTGATAGGGACGGCGGGCGCGGATCTTCTCCCGCTCTTTCTTCTTCTTCTCCCGCTCCTTGTGACTCAGGTGCGCCTCCGCCTGGCGGCGCTCGGTGCGCGCCAACAGGGCGCTCACAGCGGGGTCGGGCATGGGCGGCGCTTCTTCAAAACGGATGAAGCTGTCTTCATCGTCCTTGGGCTGGCGCTTGGCTGGGCTCATTGCATCAATCCTTCCTCCACCCGCTCAACGATCTGGCGGTAGCCGCCAATCAACCTCCCCGCCCGATCGGTGTAGCCGGTCAGGGCGCGCGTGTTGGGGGCGTATTCCCACAGGGTCTTGCCGAAGCGGGTGGACTCGCGGCAGACCACGTCCTGGGGGATGGGAGGCCAGACGTAGTTTTGAAAATTCTTCACCAGGTGCTTGAGCTGCAGGTAGCTCTCGTTGGTGGTGCGGTCGTAAAAGGTGGGGATGATGGCGCCGAGCTGGCAGGTGGTCACCCGCTCCAGCGACTTGAGCGTGGCGAGCATATCCCGCACGCCCTTCACCGCCAGTTGGTCGAGGCGGGTGGGGATGAGCAGATAGTGCGCCGCCACCACCGCCAGGGTGTGCAAAATGTCCACCGAGGGGGCGCAATCCAGGATGACGACCTCGTAGGGCGCGTTGACCAGGACATCATCCAGGATGAACTCGCGCGGTCCGGGCAGCGAGCCGATGGCGACCTTCAGATTGGCGCTGGAGCGGTCGGAGCGCACCACGTCCAGGTTCTCCCGACCGCTGCCGCAGGCTGCCAGCGCCAGGGGCAGGCGCACCGCGTCGTCGGGGAAGATCAGGCGGTAGAGGTCATTGCCGGGGGGAAGCCCCAGGCAGTCGGCGACATTGCCCTGCGGGTCGAGGTCCACCAACAGGGTGCGATAGCCGCGCAGGGCGAAACCGTGCGCCAGGTTGACCGCGGTCACCGTCTTGCCCACCCCGCCTTTTTGATTGACAACCGCAAAAACCGTCATAAAAAAATCCTTTTTTTACCACAGAGTTTACAAAGCGCGCAGGGTTTTTTCAGCGCCGTGCATGTGGCTAGCGCATCGCCCGCGAATGAATTGCGGGCTGCCATCCCCAAACCCGTTGAAACGGGTTACAGATTCCAACATGCTTCAGCCTGTTTTCCATATCAGGCGTCGAATTCATTCGATGCCCATGTGGCGGAGGGATTACATAAAAACTCAGCTTACTCAGCATTGATCTTTAACCTCCGCGTTCTCTGCGTCTCAGCGGTGAATCCTTTCCCCTCCCCCACCCCGGGGAGCAGGAGGGGAAAAGCGATCGCGGAAAAGGCGCCGAACGTTTATCAAGGGTAGACCCAAAGGCATTATACAGGGTCTACCTATATTTTGTCAAGGTAGACCCTAAAAGGTCTACCCAAAGAGAAAATAAGGGTAGACCCATAAAGCCGCAGAAAGCCCGCTGAAAGGCGCTCCCCCACCAGCCTGAATTCTTATGGTGTGAACAGGCTAAAGCCTGTTCTACGCTTTATACCCGGCTGGAAAAAAAACCTCTTGAGAGGTCTCCGCAAGTATGCCCCGCGTGCTATAATGCGACACATGCAGGGTCGCCATGACCCCGCATCTTCACCCCAATCCCCACATGCGGGGTCATCACAGCCCCGCATCTCCAGGAGCGCAGCATGCCCGAGATCACATCAAGGGTCTACCCACAAAGGGTAGACCCTTGATGTTTATTTACTGCTGACTCGACAGTTAACGGCTATCGGTCTCACCGGCTTCAGTTGAGTTCTTCGCTCGTTGCGCTTCCAGCCGCTTGCTCACCGCTTCAATCTGTTTGTCCAGAAACGCCAGCACGCGCGGGAAATCCTGCTGGGCTATATGCTCCGAGCGGGCAATGCCGGTCATGCGGAAGATGGAGGCGTAAATCCCTGCGTAGGGGTTCGTTTCACCCAGCTCTTGCAGCATCACCCCCAGGGTGTTGACCGTCTCGCGGAGCTGACCCAGCTGCTCAGGCGTCAGGCGTTCCTTGGGTCCGCCAATCTGGCGCACTTCTCCGCGCAGCCCGGCAAAGGCCTCGCGGATTTGCTGCACCTTCTCATCCTGCGCCTGGCGAATCTCCGCCAGCTCCGCCTCTACTTTTTTTTCGATGCCCTCAATGCGGGCATCAAAAGCCTCCTGCTCCGCCACCATGCGCGCCACCGCCTCGCGCAGGAAGCGCATCTCGCCGCGCTCCGAGATGCCAAAATGCTCTGCCAGCACATCCAAAGCCTCATCCAGGAAGGCGCGCAACAGCTCGCGCGCTTGCACATCTGCCACCCGCTCCAACTGCACGCCGGTCAGAAAAAGCGGCACCGCCGCCGCCAGCAGGCACAGGGTAGCCTGCGGACCGCCGGGGGTGGAGAGCGTGATCAGGGCAGTGTACTCGCGAAAATAACCGCCCTGGCGTTCCAATCTTTTTTTCTGCGCCCGCCGATCCAAACCAAAGGCGTCGCACAGACTATAAAATGAAACATAGCCCTGGTTATCGGGCAGGTCAGCGGTTTTGATCTCTTTTCCCCGAAACACAAAACTGCGCTCTCTGAGCGGTTGCAAGGGGAAGACAGGCATGTTGTCCATCGGGTTTCCTCTCTACATTGAAAACAGGAAGCTTGTCGCTGTGGTTTGAGAATGCCGCCTAAAGGGGGTGTCCATTATGGACATCCCCTTCAGGTGATTATAGCACAATAGTTCGCATTTAAAGGCTCCCGCTCCCCTCGCTCCAGGCGATGGGCGAATAAGGGTCTACCCTAAATCGCTTCAAGGGTAGACCCTGGCTCTTCGGAAACCTCACCCCTCTACCCTGGGTTTGGGCAAAACCCAGCTCAGCAGGGTCGCCGCAGCCCACAGGGCGGGCATGAAGCCGGGCAGGCGGCACAGGCGGTAGCTCCACCACGCCACGCCGAAGCGGAGGAGCAGGTAACGCCCAACCGGGGAGGCGAGCAGCCTGCGCCGGTAATCGCGGTAGGAGAAATCGCCCCGGGCGAAGGCGTCTCGAATCGCGTCTGCCGCCGCCGCCCCGTAGCCCAGCGCCGGAGCGATGCCCTCGCCAAAGAGGGGGTCGGCGCCGGCGGCGTCGCCCACCAGCAGCAGGCGCGGCGCAGAGAAACGGTTGCGCGGACTGAAGAGGTGGATGGGATGACCTTGCGCCTGGAGCCGCTGCGGGTCGTCCAGGGTTGCCAGCCAGTCCTGCAGCAGGGCGGGGAGCGCCGCCCGGGGTCTGCGGCGGTAAAAGCGGGCGTCGTACACGCCGCGGTTGAAGGCGGGGGCGCCGTCCAGCCGCGAGGGGAAATCCCAGGCGTAGCCCTGCAGATGGCGGGCGAGGGGGGTGAAATCGAAGAGGGCGAAAGCCTGGCTGAAATGGGGCGCGGTCTCGGGCGCAGGCAAGACCACCTCCAGGGTTCGCCCCACCCGCGTGTTCACCCGGTCGCCATAAACCGCCCGCCGGCTAAGCCCTTTGGAGCCGTCTGCGCCGACCACGGTCTGCGCCAGGTAGCGCGCCCGATCGGTCTCCACCAGCACCCCGCCTTCCTCCACCCGGATGGAGAGGGCGCGCTCATCCTGATGCACCTCCACCCCCCGCTCGCCCGCCGCCCGGACAAGGTAATGGTCCAGTTCGGCGCGGGGATAGACCACGAACAGGGGATAGCCGCGGGCGTGCACCGTCCAGCCCTTATAGCGGATGCGCAGATCTTCGACCCGCGCCTGGGGGATAGGCAGCGGCAGGCGAAAGCCCAACCCCTGCAGGATGCGCAAGCCGAAGTAGGTCAGCCCGCCGCCGCAGAGCTTATGCCGCGGGTGGGTCTGCTTTTCGATTAGCAGCATCCGCCCCGCCCAGGAGACGTCGAGTTGGAGCAGGTGCAGAGCGGTGGAGACGCCCGCCGGTCCGCCGCCGATGATCAGCACGTCGAGCGGGCGCGGCTCGCCGCCGGAGGGAGGGGAGGGGGGTGAATCCTGGCTCAACACGGGATAGTCTGACGGATGATCAACCAACGCCCGGTCAGGGCGACCACCCTGGGGTGCCTGCCGATCAGAACAATCCTGCGCCCCTGCAAGCATGGCAGGTATCCGGGCGGCAAGGCAACCTCTGAGGGGCACTATTCGGCGACGATCTTGGGCTGGAAGCGGCGCCGGTGCAGGTCCTGGCGCGCCGGGGCGAAGAAATCGGTGAGTATTGCCGTTGTCTCGCCGGCGTTGCGCTCCGCGTGAGGCGCGCCCGGCGGGATGTAGACAAACTCGCCGGCGTTCACCGGGTAATCCACGCCGTTGATGGTGAAGACGATCTGCCCCGCCAGGACGATGCCGCTCTGCTCGTGGGGATGGGTGTGTTCCGGCGCGCTGGCGCCCGGCTCCCAGCGGGTCATCATCACCGTCATATTCTGTCCTTCGATCAACATGCGCGAGAACACCCCCTGGTGTTTTTCGATTGCCCACTCTTCGACGTGATTGGGGTTGATGACATGCTCCATTGGTTATTCACTCTCCATGCGGCGTTTTGGGTCAGGCTCCAGCTCGATTGTAGCACAGGAGGAGGGATCAAGGGCAAGGGTCTGCCAGCCACGAATTGGTCCACCCCCACGCGTGTGGGGAAAACTGGGGTTATCGCATGTCCGACTCGGGGAGCACGGGTCCACCCCCACGCGTGTGGGGAAAACATCCAGCGGAATGCTCAGTTCTACATCCGCGAAGGTCCACCCCCACGCGTGTGGGGAAAACTGCGTTCGCTGATCCGGACGCGCCAAACGTCGACGGTCCACCCCCACGCGTGTGGGGAAAACTACCTCCTTTGCCAGCGATAAAGCCGTGTAAATGGTCCACCCCCACCCGTGTGGGGAAAACACAAGATAGTCGAGCTATAAATTCCCATCA